>DASPOZ010000305.1:0-8619 GCA_035625755.1 Candidatus Sulfotelmatobacter sp. | reverse complement strand
CGGCCTTCTCCACTACCCGGGAAAGAAATGTCCCGAGGTCCACGGATTCGGTGAGGAGTTTGCCCACCTCGACCAACGCCTGGGATTGCTCCGCTGCCTCTCGAGCTTCCCCCAGCAAACGCGCTTTCTCCATGGCCAAGGCCGCGTGCGTCCCGAGAGACTGCAGGAGTTCGATCTCCTCGCCGCTGAATGCCCGCCCCGGCCGGTCCATGGCCGCCAGGGCGCCGACTAGCGCCCCATCCTTGGCCAGAGGCACCCCCACGTAGGCGCCCAAGTGTCCCAGGCCTGGCCACGTCGGGTTGCCCCAGCGCGGGTCTTGGCGGACGTCCGGGACGGCAACATGACGCATATCCCGCACCAAGGTCGTCGCGATCCCCTTCGACAGCGGGACCGGCGGCTGCGGCGGAAGGGGGCCGAGGGCGGGGTCCACCGCTTGCGCGGCGATCGTGAGGTGCGTCTCCTCAGGGTTCAGCCGCCACAGCACCGCGTAGGGCGTGCCAAGCAGGCGGGCCGTGGCCTCCACAACCTGGCGCATGGTCTCTGTTTGGTCCCTCCCACCCGCGACCGCGGCGGAGAGGCGCGTCAAGGCATCGCGCCGGGCCAGGGAGGCCTGGAGGGCGGCCTCGGCCCGCTCGCGGGTGTCGGCCAGCTCGTTGAAGGCGCGGGCCACCTCGCCGATCTCATCGCCTCGGGCGGCGGGGACGCGCCGGCTCAGGTCCCCTGTGCCCAACGCCCGGGCCGCCTCGGCGAGCTGGTACATGGGCCGGGCCAGCCTCCGCCCGTACACCAGGGCGAAGACTCCTCCCATCGCCAGGAGCCACCCCACTAGGGTCAGCATGCGCCGGCGCAGGTCGGTGAGGCTCGCCAGCGCTTGTGCCCTTGGGATGTGGGCGAGGACGACCCAGTTGAGGTCCGGCACGGTGGCGAAACCCGTGAGGTCTCGCGTGCCGTCCGGCCGTATAGTCTCCAGGGACCCCGTGGGGGCGTGGCGCGTCAGCGTGGCGACGCGATTGGCCTCCGAGGCCGAGCGGAAGAGGCGGGACGGGTCCGGGTGGACGATGATCCGGCCTTCGGCCGTCTGGACCACGAGGAAACCCCCGGCCCCCAAGTGGACCCGCTGGAGCTCGGCCGCGAGGAGGTTCAGGTCCATCGAGGCCCCGAGGATGGCCGCGATCCGGTCGCCGTCCATGATGGGGACGGCCAGGCCGAAGATCGGGTGCTGGTCCATCGGGGAGGGGAACGGGTCGGATACCACCAGCCTCCGATGGGTCCGGGCCAGAGCGATTTGAGGACGGGTCGAGACATCCCGGCCCAGGAGGCGCGCAGCCACTCCAGTGGCCGCCTGGGCCATCCCGCCCGCGTCAGCGATCAGGGTGCTGCGAAGGTCCGGGTGGTGGCGGGCGCCGGTGCCGAGGATGCGCTGGGCGAACGGCCAGTCTCCGCGAATGACGGCGGCGCGGAGCTCCGGCGTGCCGGCGAGGACGGCCAGGTCATCCATTGGGCCGCGCACAAAGAGATGGACGCGGCCCGCCACCATCTCGGCCACCTGCTGCGCCCGGTCCAGGGCCTCCTGGCGGAGGACGCGTTCCTGTTCTCGCTGCGTGAGGTATCCGGCGATGGCCACCGGCAGCAGGCCGGCGAGCAATAGGGCGATGAGGAAGCGCCGCCCGAGGCGCGGCCGCAGGCGCCGCGGCTCCCGGTCCCCGGCGCGGGCGGTGCGCTGGGCCCCGGCGGGCGCGCCTGTCGCGTCGGCGGGCAACGCGTCAGCAGGCTGCGGCGGCAGGCTTCGCATCGTCCGCGCTCGGGGGGCGCCAGCCCCGGGCGATCCGCCAGTAGAGGGCCGCGGCCAGATGGCGTTCCAGCTCGCCCGGGGACAGGGGCCGGACCAGCAGGGAGTAGACCCCGGCGGCCCGGATGGCGGCCTCCACCTCCAGCGAGGTCGGGTCCGAGATGGTCAGGAGGGGAAGGCGGGGGTTCAGCCGCGCGACGACGGGCAGGATATCCACGTGTTGCGCCATCTCCTCGTCCACATCGAGGACCACGGCATCCACCCGTGTGACCAGCATGGACCGCACCACGTCGGCCACGTGGGGCACGATGGCCACCTGGTATTCGCTCCGCAGCAACGGGCCCAGCTCGGCCAGGAGGTCTTCCCTGCGCGTGC
Source organism: Candidatus Sulfotelmatobacter sp. (assembly GCA_035625755.1). Classification (GTDB taxonomy): domain Bacteria; phylum Methylomirabilota; class Methylomirabilia; order Methylomirabilales; family DASPOZ01; genus DASPOZ01. Next base: position 6,455 of record DASPOZ010000305.1, on the reverse strand, counting down.
ATACCAGGATGTTCGCCATACGCGTCTAGCTCCTCGCGGCCCTCTGGATGTGGCCTACCCGGCATGGAGGAGAGCACAGCCGGTGCCAAACCCGTGGCCCGGGCGGCCGCCCGGCGATAAGTTCCACCAACGAAAGCGTCGGCCGCCTCGTACTCCGTGGTCGGCCAGGGGCGGGACCTCCGGGGGGGTGGGAGAGGTTCCCCGGGGGGATAGGAGGGATTCCAGGGGTCAGGGGCGGGACGACTGCGTATTGACCGGGCCGCTGAGCAACCTCATCTTCTTACGGAGGCCGCTCAACCCCGGCAGCGGCGGACAGGAAGGCGCAGATACATGGCGGCGCGCGAGCGCGGCAACGCCCCCCCGCTGCCGCCGAGGCAGGCGGGAGGGATGTTGGGCCTGTTTCCGCAGCCGGCTAGGTGCTGAGCCCGTAGTTCTTGATTTTCGAGGCGAGCGTCTTGATGTCGATCCCGAGCACGCGGGCGGCCCGGCTCTTGTTGCCGCCGCAGCGGGCCAGCACCTGGGCGATGTGCAGCCGCTCCACCTGCTTGAGCGACTGCGGCTCGGGCCCCCCGGGTGCGCCGGCCGCCGGGGTGGGGGTGCGGAGGGCGGGCGGCAGGTCTGGGGCCCCGATGACGTCGCTCTCGGAGAAGACCACGAGGCGCGCCACCACATTCTCCAGCTCGCGGATGTTCCCCGGCCAGTGGTACCGGATCAGGATCTCCAGGGCCTCCTCGGAGAGGCGCCGGGGCGCCCGGCGGCCGGCCACCCGCCCCATGAAGTGCGCGATGAGGATGGGGATGTCCTCCGGTCGTTCCCGCAGGGGCGGGAGGGTGAGCGTGAGGACGTGGAGGCGGTAGAAGAGGTCCCTGCGGAAGCGGCCGCCCTCCACCTCCTGCGCCAGGTCCTTGTTGGTGGCGGCGATCACGCGCACGTCCACCTTCTGGACGCGCGTGCTCCCCACGCGGCGGATCTCGCCGTCCTCCAGCACGCGGAGCAGCTTGGCCTGCATGGCCGCGCTCATCTCGGCCACCTCGTCCAGCAACAGGGTGCCGCCGTGGGCCACCTCGAAGAGGCCGTGCCGCTGGGCCACCGCCCCCGTGAAGGAGCCCCGCTCGTGCCCGAAGAGTTCGCTCTCCAGCAGCTCGTCCTGGAAGGCGCCGCAGTTCACGGCCAGGAAGGCCTTTCCGTTCCGCTCGCTCTGCTGGACGATGGTGCGGGCGATGAGCTCCTTGCCGGTGCCGCTCTCGCCCAGGATCAGCACCGGGCTGTCCGCGACCGCCACCTTCTCCACGTCGGCCAGCACCCGGCGCATGGCGGGGCTCTGGGCGATGAGGGTGGGCGCCTCCTCCCGCTGGGCCACCATGCGGCGGAGGGCGCGATTTTCCCGGGCCATCTGCCGCCGGTCGAAGGCCTTGCGGATCACCACCTCCATCTCATGGGTGCGGCAGGGCTTGGTCAGGTAGTCGAAGGCGCCCAGCTTCATGGCCTCGATGGCCGTCTCCAGCTCGGCGTGGCCGGTGAGGATGATGGCCTCCGCCTCCATCTCCTCCTCCTTCATCTTGCGGAGGACGCTCATCCCGTTGAGGCGGGGCAGGTTGAGGTCCAGCAGCACGACGTCGAACGCCTGGGCCCGGAGGAGGTCCAGGCCTTCCTGGCCGTCGGCCGCGCACTTCACGGCGCACCCGCGCACCTCCAGGTTCTCCTGAAAGAGGTCCCGGAGGGCCGCATCGTCATCCACGACTAACACCCGGATCGGTTCGCGCATCGTCCTGCCGTCCCCCGGGCTGGTCCCCGGGGCACGGATCTGGGTGGAACTCGAGAGGCGGTTGGGGCCTCTGCCGCCGCGGGGCCCGCCCCCGCGCACGGGGGGCCCGCTGGGGGGCCGCCTTCCGTCGGTGCCCTGCGAAACGCGGTGATCATATCCCGTCTGGATCGGATAGTCCAGACGGCCGGCGGCCCGCGGCGCCGGACCTCCGCGTCATCCGGTCCATTCCCCGCCCGCTCCTTGCCTTGGGGCGAGCGGCGTGGTACGTGAATGCCCGGGGGGAGGCACACGCGGCGCCGGGGCGTCGCGGCGGAGGAGGGAGCGATGGGGTCCGATCCTGAAAGGCCGCAGGCACCGCCCGGGGGACCTCCCCGGGGGTCGCGCCCCGGCCGGGGGTGGCCGCGGCGTGTCGGCAGAATAATCCTCCTCGGCCTCGTCATCGCCGCGGCGGGGATCGGGGCGCGCGTCCTTGCGAAGCGATACGCGGGAGAGGTCAGCGTGCCCGGGATCTACGTGAAAGTGCGGCCCGAACGGGGCGGGATGGTGGAGGCACGGGCCCTGCCGCGGCCGGCGCACCATCCGGGAAGCCCGGCCATCTCCATGGAAGTGACCCTCGCCGACGTGGCGAGCGTGGCCGGGCTTATCGAGGAGGTGTCTCGCGTGCGCGTCGCGCTGCCGTGCCCCGTGCCGCAGCGGGTTTCCCTCCACGCCCGCGATGCGCCGGTGGAGGACGTCCTGGAGGCGGTGGCGGCCGCGGCCAACCTTCATCTGGCGTACCGCGACAAGACGTTCGTGCTGGACGGTTGTGCCCCCCCATGAGGACTGAGGTACGAGGGCTGAAGGCCGAGGTGCCGGCCCGCTCAGTCCTGAGCCCTTTCGTCTCAGTCCTCAGGAGAGGGGAGGGAGGGGGACGCGGTCGCCCTGGGGCGCGAGACGCTGGAGGGCGGCCGCGGCCTTCTGCCATCTGGCCACGGCTGCCGCATCCCGGGCGGCGCGGGCCTTCTCTAGCTTCTCCTCCACGAGCCGCCGCAGGTGATACAGGCCGAAGCGGCCGCGGCGGTCCGAGGCGGGGAGGTCGAAGCGGATCTCGCGGTGCTGCCGGCGGATGGTCCGGTCCACCTCATCGTCCGAGATCTCGGGGCGGGAGGCCTTGATCCGCGCCGCCGCGGCCAGGTACCGGGCGTTATTGCGCTGGATCTCCTCGTAGCGGCGCCACTCGGCCTCCACGTCGTAGAACAGGGCCCACAGGTCCTTGGCCTGCGCGTACCCCTCGAACTGATACTCCAGGAACTCGTCCCGTGTCACGTCCCGCCACCACCCTTCATCGAGCCCTGCCCCAGCCGGGTGCGGCGATACCAAAATCGCCCCCTGTACTGTAGCCCAAGCGGGTGACCGCGGCAACCGGCGTGGGCCTCAGAGGGTCTTGGGGCGGACGCCGGAGAACCCCCCGGCGAGGGGCGGGGGTAGGGAGCCTCCACGAAGTGGGCTGCGAGTTCAGGCGAAGGCGGCCGGGGACGTGCCTGCCGGGTACGGGGGAGCGCGGCGGCCCCACCAGATTCCGAGGTGTGGCGCGTCATCGCGAGCCCGGCCTCCGGCTTTCCGGTTCGCCCCGCCAGCCGGCCGCATCCGACTTCGCTTGCCGGGGCCCCCTCTCAAAACAGCGCTTTGGTCTGCATGCCCAGGATCGTATCGTAGGCTGGCCAGAGAAGTATCATAAGTGCTAAAGTGAGCGACAAGAGAGCCACATATGCACCCAATGGAGCGATATCGCGGGTGCCTTCTGGGGCTCGCGATCGGGGATGCCCTGGGAACCACGTTGGAGTTCCAGCGCCCTGGTTCGTTCACGCCCATTGAGGACGTGATCGGCGGCGGCCCCTTCATGCTGGCGCCGGGCGAATGGACCGATGATACCTCGATGGCCCTCTGCCTGGCTGACAGCCTGATCGCGTGCCAGGGATTCGACCGGGCCGACCAGCTCGGGCGGTACCTGCGCTGGTATCGACAGGGCTACCTGAGCAGCACCGGCCGCTGCTTTGATATCGGCGGCACGGTGCGGACGGCATTGGAACGATTTGAACGGACCGGTGAGGCTGTGGCGAAGCCCCTCCGCGCCGCACGCGTCGGCAACGGCTCGCTCATGCGCCTGGCGCCCGTCCCGCTGTTTTACGCGCGCTCGCCACGAGAAGCGATTGAGAAGGCGGGGGAGAGTTCACGCACGACGCACAATGCGCCTGAAGCGGTGGATGCCTGCCGCTACCTGGCCGCTCTGCTGGTGGGCGCCGTGCAGGGCGTCGGCAAGGAGGTGCTGCTGGCTGACCATTTCACGCCATTGCCGGGAATCTGGGGGGAGACCCCACTCACGCCAGAGATCGCGGCCATTGCCGCCGGCTCCTTTACGTGGCGCAATCCACCGGACATTCGCGGCAGTGGCTACGTCGTCGCTGCGCTGGAGGCCGCCCTGTGGGCGTTCTACCACAGCACCTCGTTCCGCGAAGGGGCCTTGCTGGCCGTCAACCTGGGGGAGGATGCAGACACAACCGGCGCCATCTACGCCCAGGTGGCAGGGGCCTTCTACGGCGAGCGCTGCATTCCTGAAAGCTGGCGCTTACGGATCGCCCATCGCCTGTTGATTTTATCCTTGGCGGAAACACTGTACGAACTGGCCCACGCTACTCGTTCGGAAAAAAGGAACGAGCCGCATGAGTGACAACTCTGTAGCAGACAGCCAACCCACCTTGCCGGCTTCTGCCCGTTCATCCTTCAACCGCTGTAACGTCCCGGCGGTGATCCTCGGCAGCCTGACCTTCCAGCGGCATCCGGTCCCGCTGATAATCGATGGGGTGGCTGAATTGCACGCTGACTTGTTCCGGCGCCTCGATCGATTATCCGAAGCCACTGCGCGCGCCCAGCAGTTCCTGGATTATATGGTCGTCCGCTTTTGTCTGGAGTCTCTGGAAGAGGCTGGGCTGGACAGCCGTACACGGCGCCGGCGCATCAAAGCCGATTATCTGCACATGGTGCGGGGCTGGTCCTTTACCCCCGACGGGCGCGAAGGCGCGGTGCTCAAAGGCTGGGTCGAGTCACGCTTTGGCCTGCTCCCGCGCTATCACAAAGAACCCGTACCGAACTCCGCCTGTGAATCCTATTTTGGTTATCTGGAAGAACGCATCGCCGGGCTGTACAACACCAATGCGTTAGAGGCCCAGCTCGACCTCCTCTACACCTATTGCCAGTACGAGCTGGCGCGCCGGTATCCCCACCGCTCACACCTGCATCTCTGCCGCGGCGTGAACCGATTGCATCATCACGAGATGTTGCGAGAAGGCGCCAAGGGACATGGCTTGGTCCTGCTGAACAATCTGAGTTCATTCACCGGCTCGCGCGAACAGGCCGGCGTCTTCGGTGATGCTACTCTGGAAGCAGACGTGCCGCTCGCCAAGATCTTCTTCTTTAACCGATTGCTGCCGGGGATGCTCAAGAGCGAGGATGAATATGTGGTCATTGGCGGGGTCTACGAGGTGCGGATAATGCGGTAGCGAAAGAAAAGAGCCGGGCGCGAACACCGAAAGCGAGGCCAACGCGATCGGCCGCCACCGCGCGGCGCACCGGGGGGCAACGCCGGAGCGCCCCCGGGCTCCACCGGGGCATCGGCGCGATGTGCAGGCGCAAGCCCCTCGTCAGCGCGAGGGAGGTCGCCCTAGGCTCGTCGGACTTCGATTTCCACGGCGCAGCCGCCGCGTCGAGGTCTTTTGTTGGGGGAACAGGCGAATCCTGATGGGCCGACTCCTGCCCGGGCATCACGCTCGCGCGACGCCGTCTCGTTAAGACCCCGGGGTCCCCACCAGGTGCGCACACAGGCCCTCCCCAGGGCAGGAAGGTCCCGGTGTGAACGGGGGTTCCTGGAACGCCCCCGAACGAGGCAGCCACCAGGCGACCGCGATCCCCAACAAGAAGGCCACGTCGATTCGGCCTGTCGCCACCGCGGCGGCGCCGACGCTCAAGCAGATGAACAGCCCCTCGCGATTGCCGAGGAGATCGTTCATGAGAAGGGCGTGCTCGATCCCGATGTACATGAGGAGGACGCCGAGCACCGCCGGCGGGATGAGGAAGACGAGCGCCGAGGCCCCAGGGACAAGGGCCACGCTGATGAAGACCAGCCCCAGCAGGATAGGAGCGCCACCGGTACGGGCGCCGAATCGAACGTGGGCGGTCAACCCGCCCGCGCCGTGGCAGACCGGGAGCGCGCCGAACACCGACCCGAGGAGGTTCGCCAGCCCCTGAGATGCACAAAGCGCGCGCGGGGTCACTCGATTAGCCGCCCCACCGAAGTAATCTCGCGCCGTCGCCGCGGTGCACACGACCGCGTTCCCGAGCGTCAGCGGGAGCTGCGGCAACACCAGGAGGGGCAGGGCCGTGACCAATTCGCCCGCGGTGGGAAGGGCGGGTGCCGGCCACGATGGGCCGTGGAGGGCAGCGCGAACCTGCGCTGGACCACCGACGATTCCCCCCAACACCACCCCGGCCCCGAGCAACACCAAGCTTGCTGGCAGACGATGGTTGGTCATGAGCCCCAGCAGGAGGAATGCCGCCGGTATCGCGACGAAGATTCCTGCCGGCACCCCACGCCCGGGCATCCCCGCAGCTATCCCCGACCCGCCCGGCAGGAACGGCGATCCGGCGACCATGTGCC
>DASPOZ010000304.1:0-3035 GCA_035625755.1 Candidatus Sulfotelmatobacter sp. | reverse complement strand
GATTTCCTCGAATTCTCCGTCCATTCCCCGTTCCTATGTGGACAGCATTGGAGTTAGCCCGTCGAAAGACGGATTGCGGAATGGGCCCCCCGCGCCACCGCCGCGCGCGCCAGCGCGCGTTCTGAAACCATCCGGAACCAGGAGCCGGACAGGCCGCTCAAAAAGGCCCAGGTGCAAGGCGGCACGCGATGCGCCGACTGAGGCGTACTCTGCGTACGCCGCAGGGAGCGCGCGAGCGGGCCAACGCCGCAGATGGGCCTTTTTCAGCGGCCTGTTGCACGGCGCTCGGTGAGCCAGGTGCGGAGCGCCAGGCTGAGCTTGCGGGGGCGGGAGAGGCGGATGGGATCGCCCAGCACCGGGAAGCCCCCCTCCTCGATGGTGTGGAGGAGGCTGCGGTAGATGGTGCGCATGATCTCGGCGGCCAGCAGGCGCGGCCGGTCCTCGCGCGGGGCCTGGGCCCGGGCGAAGTACGCCTTCGCCCGATCGGCCTGAAAGCGCATCAGCTCCAGGAAGGCCGGCGTGCGGCGGCCCCCCAGGATGTCCGCCTCGGGCACGCCGAAACGGGTCAGGTCCTCCTGGGGGAGGTAGATGCGCCCGCGCCGCCCGTCCTGGCCCACGTCCCGGATGATGTTGGTGAGCTGGAAGGCGATGCCCATGTCACGCGCGTACTGGCGGGTCTCCGGGTTCGTGGCGCCGAAGATCTCGATGCAGATGAGGCCCACGCAGGACGCCACCCGGTAGCAGTAGAGGGCCAGGTCCTGGAAGGTGGCGTAGCGCGCGGTGGTGGCGTCCATCTCGCAGCCGGCGATGATGTCCGCGAAATACTCCTTGGGGATGGGGAACCGGGCCAGCACCTGGGCCAGGGCCTGGAAGGTCGGGTGGGCGGCGGCGCCCGCGTAGCAGCGGTCCAGCTCCTCCCGCCAGCGGCGCAGCGCCTCCGCGGCGGCGGGGAGGGAGATGGCGTCATCGATCAGATCGTCCGTCTGCCGGCAGAAGGCGTAGGCGGTGGTGATGGCGTCCCGCTGCTCCCGGGGCAGGAACAGGAAGGCGTAATAAAAGTTGGAGCGGCTGGCGCGGGCCAGACGCCGCGTGTAGCTCAGGACCGCCTGGGGGGAAGCCATGGGTGCGTCCACCTCACGGGAAGTCCGGAGGGGCCGCAGGGGGGCAGAGGCGCACGGGAGCAGGGGCGCAAGAAATCACCCCTGCGCCCCCGCGCCCCTGCGCCCATGCGGCTTTTAGTGATGCGCGGAGGCGGTTCGGCAGCGCGGGCCACCATTGCGGGATACGGATTACGGAATCCGGGATGGGCCGGCCGCGCCGCCGCCGCGCGCGCCAGCGCGCGTCCCGAAACCATCAGGACGCTGGCAGCGAACAGGCTGCTCAAAAAGGTCCAGGTGCAAGGCGGCGCGCGATGCGCCGACTGAGGCGTACTCCGGGTACGCCGCAGGGAGTGCGCGAGCGCGCCAACGCCGCAGATGGGCCTTTTTCAGCAGCCTGTTACGAGACCGGGAGCCGGGCAGCCAGGCGGTCCGCGCGATCGCGCGCCAGTTCGGGCGGCAGGCTGAATTGCACTTCCTCGCGAACGGTGTCGATCTCCTGGAAATCCGTCACCCCCATCTCGCGGAAGGAACGCACCAGCTCCTCGACGAGGCTCTCCGGGGCCGAGGCGCCGGCCGTGATGCCCACGCACCGCACGCCATCCAGCCAGGCCGGGTCGATCTCGGTCACGTCGTCGATCAGGTAGGCGCGGGTCCCGACGCTCTCCGAGACCTCCTTCAGGCGGCAACTGTTGGAGCTGTTCTTGGACCCGATGACCAGGAGCAGATCCACCGCCCCGGCCAGGGCCTTCACGGCCGTCTGCCGGTTCTGGGTGGCGTAGCAGATATCGTCGTGGGCGGGGGCAATGATGTTCGTGAACTTGAGCTTGAGGGCGTCGATCACGTCCCGGGTATCGTCCACGCTGAGGGTGGTCTGCGTGATGACGGCGATCTTCTCCCGGTCCGGCAGGTTCAGGGAGTCCACCTCTTCGGCGGACCCGACCAGGTGGATCTTGTTGGGCTCCTGGCCCATGGTTCCGATCACCTCGTCGTGCCCCTCGTGGCCCACCAGGATGATGGAACGGCCTTCGCGGGCGAAGCGGCGCGCCTCCAGGTGCACCTTGGTCACCAGGGGGCACGTGGCGTCGATCACCTTGAGCCGCTTCCGGGCCGCCTGGCCCACCACCTCGGGGGAGACGCCGTGGGCGCTGAAGATGACGGTGGCGCCGTCCGGCACCTCGTCCAGCGAGTCCACGAAGATGGCGCCCTTGCCGCGCAGCTCGTCCACCACGTGCTTGTTGTGGACGATTTCCTTGCGCACGTACACGGGGCCCTCGTAGATCTCGAGGGCGATGTTCACCACATCGATGGCCCGGTCCACCCCGGCGCAGAACCCGCGGGGCCTGGCCAGGATCACCTTTTCCGGCTTCGTCATGGGAAATCCAGGTACGGGTTTCGGGCCCGCGATCGCGTCCTGCCTTCCCGGTCCCAACGCACGTGCGAGGATACCAACTCCCCCCGGCCCGGTCAACGTGAATCTTCGCAACCGCGCGAAACGCCTTCATCCCCCGGCCGCTCGCGCCCCCCGGCACCCGGGCCTTCATGAGCGGCGCGCGCGTGCGTTGAGTCACGGGGTCGCGCCCGAATCGTGCCCCTGCCCGATACTCCGCGTCGCGGAATTTGGGCGTACATGCCGCCGCGACGCTTCGTTCGCGGGGAAGGCTCCCGCGCTTGCACCCATCGACTGGCTCAGGGCAGGGGCGCAAGCGCGGGGCCCTCCCCGCGGGCCCTACCGGGAGGGGCGGGCCCCACCGCCGCACGCCCCCACCGATCCCCGCCCCGAGCGGGGTCGGGGCGGTTGGGCGGCGGGACGTGATGGCCCTCCCGAACCCTCCCCGCGGACTGTCCGTTTCTTCATCAAATTCGCCTATCTTATGCAACGGACAGCATCATCGGCGAGTTGCCCAGAGCCGGACGCGGGGACGGCGGGTTTTCCCG
>DASPOZ010000303.1:0-4850 GCA_035625755.1 Candidatus Sulfotelmatobacter sp. | reverse complement strand
CCACCTCGGGGGACTTGTGGGGGTAGGCCGGGTCCGCCCGGCGCGCCGTGATGCGGAAGCTTTCGAACCGGCGGCCGGCCACCAGGCCCTCCACGGCCGCCGTGAGGCCCTCCAGGTCCCGTGGGGCCCGGAGGGCGGGGGCGAAGCTCACCACCCCGAAGGTCCGCGCCAGGCGGGCCGCGATCTCGGGGGCGGCGCCGCCGGGGTCCAGGCGCAGCACGAAGCGGCCCATCCTTTCCACGATGGAGCGCACGCCCAGCGGGCCCACGGCCGCCTCCAGGTTCTCCCGCAGGCGCCGCACGAAGTAGGGCCGGTTGCCCTTCTTCAGGGCGATCTCGCCGTAGTGCACCAGGATGTACGCCGGCGCGACCATGACGCCCCCGGAGGCCCTGCGCGCGCAGCCATCAGGGGTCGGCACCGCGCGCCTGGAATCCGGCGCCGAAGGCCGGAAAGGCTTTCCCCCCGGACACCCGGCCGGCGGCGGGCCGCCGACGGTTGCCGGTTGCTCAGTATATCCGATGGGCCGACGCGACGCCAGGGCGCGGGCCGGCCCCGCCGTCCCGGCGGAATTGCGGATGGCGCGGTGTCGATACGTGAGAGGATGATCCGGCGGGACGCCGAGCCACTGGAGGTCTACCGCAACCCGGCGGACCTCTTCGTGGCCGGCTTCTTCAGGATGCCGTCTATGAACTTCCGGGAGGGGGAGCCGCCGGCAAGCTGCTCAAAAAGGCCCAGATGCAAGGCGGCGCGCGGATTCCGCAATCCGCATTCCGCATTCCGCAATAACGAGGTGGGCCTTTTTCAGCGGCCTGCTAGAACCACTGCGGAGGGTTCGGAAGGGGTCGCGGAGAGTCCGGGGCGGGTGGCGCCTGGGGCGTGCGCAGGATTCGCCCCTCGAAGTGAAAGCCCCGTTCCGAGGGCCCCCGACCCTCCACCCGGCAGCTCACCGCGCCCCCGTCGGCGTCGCACCGGGCCTCCAGCCGCGCCGTCCCGCCATGCACGGGCACCTCCCCCCGGAACTCGAAGAGGGGATGGTCCGCGGCCGTGGCCGCCGCGCCACCTACCAGCACCATGGCCGCCGCCAGGCCAAGGCCTTTGAGCATCGGCGCTCTCCTTCTCCTGCCCTGACTTGCACGCTAGCACGGCCCACGCCGCGACGCAACGCCGTCGTAAATGCCCCCACGCCGAACGAAACCCGTGGTTCCCGCAGATGCGCCCAATGATGAAGACGAGGCCCAAGCCCGGACTATTCACCAAGAGCCCGGGGATCCTCACCTCCACTCGCCCATGGCGGTCAAGCCCTCTCCCCCGCGACGGAAGGACGGTCTTCGGTCCCCCTCTTGGCATTCGATAAAGACGGACGAGACCAGAGGGCCCCGGGCACGTGGACAGTGGGGTATGGATGACCCGGGCGAGGCGCTACGACGGGATGCCGGACGGGCGAGACAGGCGGTGCAGGAGGAGGGTGGCGGCGCACGCCACGGCCAGGGAGAGCATGGCCAGCACGAAGGTCACACGGTAGCCGCCGGTGCGGTCGAAGAGGAACCCCGCCATCCACGGCCCCAGGGCGGTGCCCAGGCCGTGCGCCAGGCTGATGTTCCCGAAGATGGTCCCGAACGCCGGTCCCCCGAAGTGCCCCGCCGCCATGGCCGTCATGATCGGTCCGCGCGCCCCGAAGGAGATCCCGAACAGGAAGACGAAGGCGTAAAGAAACCAGATCTCCACGGGGTCGCGCACCAGGATCAGGCAGCCGATGCCGGCGATGGACATGATGAAGCTCGTGGCGAACATCCGGTCCCGCCCCCACCGGTCGGTCAAAAGCCCGAAGAGCACCCGCCCCACCCCGCTGAGCACCTGGGTCACGCCGAAGACCGACGCCGCGAACAGCGGGGCGAAGCCCCGATCCACCACGTAGGCCACCTGGTGGGCCAGCACGGAGAACATGCCCAACCCGATGGTGAGGAAGGCCAGGAAGTAGAGCCAGAAGTGCGGGGTCCGCAGCGCGCACCGGAGGGCCGCCATCTGGCCGGCCCCGCCGCCGGATCTCACCGCCTCGCCTGGACCCCGGCCCACGGGTCCCGGCGGGTGAAACCAAACGTTCAGAGCCAGCAGCGCCGCGCACGCCAGGACCCCTATGAGCGCCAGGGCCCACCGCCAGCCCACGGCCATGATGAGCCGTTGCGCGATGGGGGACATGAAGAGCGGCCCCAGCCCCATCCCGCCGTAGGCGACCCCGATGGCCGTGGTGGGGCGGGCGAGCCGCGCTCGCCCCAAGAGCGCCCCATGGGCGACCCAGCCCAGGAGGCTCGCCCCCATCCCGCCCCCCAGCCCGAAGCCCAGGTAGAGGACCCAGACAGACCGGGCCACCGCCGCCACCACCATCCCGCCCGCCAGGCCCACGGCCCCCCAACAGAAGACCCGGCGCGGCCCCCACCGGTCCAGCGCGTTGCCCACGACCACGGCGCTGACACCGATCATGAACATCGCCCACGAGAAGGCCGCGGCCACGGTCCCCCGCGAGGCGTGGAACTGTTCGACCAGGACGGGCAAGAACACGGGGAAGGAAAAGACGACGCCGTAGGCGATGGCTACGTTGGTGCACGACATGGCCACCAGGCCCCATCCCGCCAGCGGCCTCTCCGCTTCCGACGCCACAGCCGTCCCCACCCCCACGTCCTCCCCTTTCCTGGCCCGCTCCGTCCGCGGATCTTTTCGGCCACGGGCCCACGCAGAGTAACACGCCGAACGCCCGCGGCCAAACGGCCGCCGCGAGACACGGCACCGGGACGGAGGGGATAGCTAAGGAATACGGTCGGCGGGATTGTCCGGGGGAGAACCGATGGGCGGGCGGGGCCCTTCAGAGGAAGATGCGGAGTGCACCTGCCCGGGCGAACTCAGGGGCAAGTCAGGCGGGAGAGTCCTCGGTGACCCAATACCCCTTCCGGCAGACCCGGCAGATGGTCTTTCCGTTCGACAGCGTGATCCAGACGCGCCGGCCCTCGGCCACGGCGGGGTCCGCCGGGGTCGGCGAAAGCTCGCCCCCGCCACGGCGGAGGGCCCGCGCCACGAGAGCGATCCCGCCCGCCAGGGCCAGCCAGCCGAAGTGCCGTCGATCCATGTGGCTCATCGCATATCCCCCGTTTCCCCGGCTTCGCATTGCACGGGCCAGGCCAACCCCTTGGCAGACCAGAGGCCGGGGCCTCAAGGGCACGTCATTGCCACCGGCCCGGCACCGGGCCACGTCCCGCCCCCATCCCGCGGCCCCGACCCGCGGCAGGATTCGGGCGCCAGAACGGCCGAAAAGCACCCACCGAGAGGCATGGCAGGTACTTTCCTCGCCGGCGGCTCCGCGCGGGCGGGGCTATTTCAGGAAGTCGTTGGTGAACACCTTCGAGACGTCGATGGGCGCCTCCATCAACTGCATGTCGATGAGCGCTTTCTGCATCCCCTCCCAGCCGGCCTTGGTGGAATACCCGATCCCGTTCTTTCGCGTGTCCTCGGTGTCGGTGAGCGAGAGCACCGCCGGCAGCTTCAGTTTCGAATAGGCGGCATCCGCCTCGGGGTTCGCCTTCAGGAAGAGGGCCAGCGCCTCCTGCGGGTTCGCCCTGCTGTGGGTCCATCCCTTCACGAAGGCGCGGGTGAAGCGGCGCACCAAATCCGGCTTCTCCTTCAGCATCGCCTCGTGGACCAGGAGTGATGTGCTGTACATGGGCAGGCCCAGGTCGGAAAACAGCAGCCAACCCATGGGCGTGCCCTTGGTCTCGGCCAGCAGGCCGTCGTTGAAGAAGAAGGCCACGCCGGCGTCGATCTTGTCCGCGATGATGGAGGCGGCGATGGCCTGGTCCGAGGGGATCTCCGTGATCTTCTTGCGGTCGATCTTGTGGATCTTGGCCACGGCGTCCCACTGCTTGTCCACGACGCTCTTGATCTGGGTCCCCAGGCGCTTCCCGTAGAGCTGGTCCAGCTTCGCGATGGCCTTGGCCTTGGGGAAGATGATGGCCGAGGGGCTCTTCTGGAGGATCACACCGGAGGCCACCACCGGGAGGCCCTTGGCGTAGGCCATCAGGGCCTGGTCGGCCGTGGCGTACCCGAAGTCGTTGGTGCGATTCCCCACCAGCTTGACGGTGACGGTCGAGCCCTCCCCCCGGATGATCGTGACGTCGATCCCCTCCTCCTTAAAGAAGCCCTTCTCCCTGGCCAGGAAGATCGGCGCGTGCTCGGACCCGACGATCCAATCCAGCCGCAGGCTCACCGCGTCCGCGGCGAAGGCCGCCGATGGCGCCAGCAGCGCCAGGCCCAGCGTTCCCACCATCCCCCACCATCGCATCGCCTTCCCGCACATCGCGTCCCCTCCTCCCCTCACGCCACCCGAACTCCGAAAAACTCTTCGCCATCCGTTCCCGTTCCCGTGCCCGTTCCCGACGCGACACCCAAGACCCAGCGCAGCCCGCCGTGGCAGAGGCCGCTTCCATGATCAGGCCCCACGGGCACGGGAACGATCCGTCCCGGGACTTCCGCCTTATGACTCTAGAAGGCTCCTGAACAGCCCGCTTTCCCGCAGGCTGCTCAAAAAGGTCCAGATGCAAGGCGGCGCGCGAAGGGCCGAGTGAGGCGTACGCCGGGTACGCCGCACCGAGTGCCCGACCGCGCCAACGCCGCAGATGGGCCTTTTTCAGCAGCCTGCTAGAGGGTTTCCGGCGTCGTCTCCACCGACGCCTGCCACGACAGGCAATACCGCTCCAGCAGCACGATGGCCAGGAACAGCAGGATCCCCACCGCGCTCAGGAGCAGGAGCCCGGCGAACATGGTCTTGGTCTCCAGGGTGATGTTCGCGTAATTGATCACGTAGC
>DASPOZ010000302.1:0-19606 GCA_035625755.1 Candidatus Sulfotelmatobacter sp. | reverse complement strand
GTGGCCTTCGGCGACGACGAGGGCACCTGCGCCCGCTGGGAGGAACGGCTCCCGCCCGTCGCCCCCTGCGGACCCGCGGCCTATCGGCCCGGCCCCGCGGCCTGCCCGCGGGGCGAGAACGCCCGCCACGCCAAGCTCCTGCGCCACCTGCGGGAGGCCGCGCCCGCCGTGCACGCCGTGCTCCATGCGGGCGACTTCGTGCGCTTCGATCGGGACGTGGATCGCTACGCGGCCTCCCTGGGCCCGCTGGCCGCCCGCTTCTTCCCCACCACCGGCGGGGACCAGGAGTTCCTGGCGGGCCGCTTCCGCGCCTTCGTCGAACGGCATGCACCCCACATCGCGCTGGGCGACCGGGCGAACGGCCGGCAGCCCCGCTGTCGCCTCTGCTACCACGCCTACCTGAAGACCCCCGCCATGCCCCTGGGCCTCCACATCGTCGCGCTGGAGAACCCGGACCAGTACGGAGCCGAGAAAGGCTTCTACAAGCCGCACTGCGCCCCGACGCACGATCTGTACCGCGCCCCCCGCGGGGAGGCGGCGGCACGGCAGTTGGCCTGGCTGGAGGAGACGTTGGGAGCGGTGGCGGGGGGGCGGGCCGATCCGGCGCACGCCGTGGACGCCCTCATCGTCCTCACGCACCGCCCGGTGCCCCTCCAGGACCAGGGCGCGGCCGATCTGCGGGCGCTGTTCGCCAGGAGCCGGGTGGATCTCGTGATCGGCGGCAATGTCCACGTCTACGCCCGGGGCGAGGCCGAAGGCGTCCATTACTTCGTCACCGGTGTGGTGGGGGATCGATGGGTCGTGGGCTGCCCCGAGTTTCTCGCCCCCGCGTATCCGACGTGTCGCCCCACCAGATCCTTCCGGCACGCGGCGCCGGAATGCGGCGGGACGGAGTGCGACCACTTCCTCGACATCGCCATCGCGGCGGACCGGATCACCGTGCGCGCCCGCCTCCTCGATCCCCTGCCGGCCGAGGCCGACATGGACACGGCGACGTGGATGCGGAACCGGTGACCGGGGCCTCCGGGGGCGCGCGCCCATGAGGGAGAGGGCGGCGGGAGTGTCCCGGCCCATCGTCCTGGCCGCCGGGATCGCCCGCTTCGACGTCGCCGTCCAGGGCCTGCGTTCCCTCCTGCCCTCCCCCGAGGCCGTCCGCTGGTACAATCGGATCCTGGGCGATGCCCTGGGCTATTTCCGCTACGTCGGGCGCGCGCTGGCCGCGCGCGGATTCGAGGTCCGCGAGACGTCGGTGAGCTTCGCCGGCGGCCTGGAGCGGCGCGCCCGCGACCTGCAGCGGGCGGTGGGACGGATCCTCGGCCCCGGCAACCCCCAGGGCAAGGTGAACATCATCGCCCACAGCATGGGAGGCCTGGACGCCCGCTACATGATCGCCCGGCTGGGGATGGCGGAGCGCGTGGCCAGCCTGGTGACCATCGGCACCCCGCACCTGGGGAGCAGCTTCGCCGACTGGCGCTACGACGAGCGGCAGGTTTCCCGCCGGGTTCTCGAAGGACTGGAAGGGCTCGGGGTGGACTTCACCGGCGTCTTCGACCTCACCACCAAGCGCTGCCGGGCGTTCTGCGCCTTCAACGAGGCCGCCGAGGCCGCCAACGGGGTGACCTACATCGCGTACGCGGGCATACAGGAGGAGCGGGACGCGGTGTTCTGGCCCCTGCGCCGCTCCTGGGACCTCATCCGCGAGCGCGAGGGCGCCAACGACGGCCTGGTCTCCTTGGCATCCCAGCTCTGGCAGGCCGAACTGAACGGGCCCACGGGGGCGAAGCGCGTGGAGCAGCGGACGCTCCCGCCGCCCGCCGACCACCTGAACGAGTGCGGCTGGTGGCACCCCTGCGTCGGCCCGCCGAGCGGGCGCCGCGCCTACGAACGGGCCATCCGGGACGTCTACGTGAAGATCGCCGAAGACCTGCGCGCCCGCGGCCTGTACGGCTGAACCCCCACCGCGGGGCGGGACCGGCAGATTCTTGGGTCCTCCGCGGGCTGCTCAAGCAGCTGTAGCTGCGGCGCGGCATTGGACGAAGGGGGACCCATCAAGGCCGGGTGGGGGTACCGGGATGTGCGCCGCAGCCGCTGCCCCAGGGAGGGGCCGGCGGAAAACGTCGTCGGGCCGCTTTCAGCGGCCTGCTGCGTGGCCAGCAAGGCGGCGTGTATGTGGGCGTCGGCCGGGGCGTCGAGGCTCGCGCCCCGCGTGGCATGAGGCGGCAGCAGGCCGCGTTCACTCCTCGCCGCGCCAGGGGACCTGCAGCACCAAGAGCGCTTCGTCTGGGCTCGACTCGAAGGCCTCGATCTCCCGGCGGCTCCCTTCAAGCAGGCGGGCGATGGTATCCGTGCCGGCGTTCCCGACGGAGAGCCAGATCACCTTCGGGGGAGGGCCGTGCAGGAAGCTGAGCTGGCGGAAGTCGTTGTCCTTGGAGACGATTGCGAGTTCGTGGCGGGCGGCGTAGTCCCAAATGGCGTTGTCCGGCTGGCCACGAAGCCCGGCAAGCTCGACGTGCTGGCTGTCGGGGAACAGGGAGGCAAGCTTCTGCACCAGGCGGGGACTGAGGTTCTCGTCGAAGAGGAGCCTCACGTCGCGGGGGAGCCGGCCAGGCGGCGCTCGCGCGCGGCCGCGAAGGCCAGGCACGCCCGGATGTCCTCGCGGGTCAGGCTCGGGAAATCGGCGAGGATCTGCTCCTCCGACATCCCGCCGGCAAGATACTCAAGAACATCGTAGACGGTGATGCGGGTGCCCCTGATGCAGGGCTTCCCTCCCCGGACGCCCGGGGTAATGGTGACCCGATCTTCGAGGCGCATGGCGTAAACCTACCCCCTCTGTCCCCCGAGCGCAAGCCGCCAGGCCTGAGGGCGGCTCCGGCCGCCGCGCCAGCCCTGCCGTCCGCGTTACAGGCCCAGGTAGGCGGCGCGGATGTGGGCGTTGGCCAGGACCTCGGGGCTGGGGCCCGAGAGAGTCACGCGGCCGGTCTCCAGCACGTAGGCGCGGTGGGCCACCTCCAGGGCCTGGCGCAGGTTCTGCTCCACCAGGAGCACCGTCACCCCCTGGCCGTTGATCTCACGGACGATGCGGAAGACCTCCTCCACCAGGAGCGGCGCCAGCCCCAGGGACGGCTCGTCCAGCATCAGGAGGCGCGGGCGCGACATGAGCCCGCGGGCGATGGCCACCATCTGCTGCTCGCCGCCGGAGAGCGTGCCGGACAACTGGCCCCGCCGTTCGCGCAGGCGCGGGAACAGCCCGAAGGCCCATTCCAGCGTCTCGTCCTTCCGGTGGCGGGCCGCCGCCGTGTAGGCGCCCAGCTCCAGGTTCTCCAGCACCGTCATGTGGGGCCAGAGCCGGCGCCCCTCCGGGATCTGGGCGATGCCCCGGGACAGGATCTGGTGCGGGGGGAGCGCGCCGAGGTCCTGCCCCTCCAGGCGCACGTGGCCCGCGGCCGGCCGCAGGAGGCCGGAGATGGTCTTGAGGGTGGTCGTCTTGCCGGCCCCGTTGGATCCGACCAGGGTCACGATTTCCCCCGGCCGCACCGCAAAGGAGACGTCCCACAGGGCCTGCACGTCGCCGTAGAACACCTGAAGGTTCTGGACCTCGAGCATCACCCCTCCCGAGGGGTCCCGGTTCACGGTCCCCCGTTTCCGGTGCGGCCGGGTGCGGGCCTGGCCCGGGGCTGACGGCCGGCGTCACCGCCCGCCCGCCATGACCGCGAATTGGGAACCCGGAAGCGGGAACCGAAGCGCGTCACAGCGTGCGGAGCCGGGGGTCCAGCGCGTCCCGCAGCGAATCCCCGAACAGGTTGAAGGCGAACACCCCCAGGCTGATGGCGAGGCCGGGGAAGATAGGCAGCCAGGGCGCCGATTCCGCGAATTCCGACGCGGCGCCCCGCAGCATCAGCCCCCAGGCGGGGGTGGGCTCGGCCACGCCGAGCCCCAGGAACGACAGGGAAGCCTCCAGCAAGATCGCCTGGCCCACGTAGGCCGTGAGCATGATGAGGTACGGCGCCATCACGTTGGGCAGCATGTGGCGGAAGATGATGCGCCGGTGCCCGAAGCCGGCCGCCCGCGCCGCGTCCACGTACGGCATCTCCCGGACCGCCAGGGCGCCGGACCGGACGACCCGGGCGCAGTTGGGGACCATGGGGACCGTGATGGCCAGGATCACGTTGGTGACCCCCGCCCCCAGGACGGCCACCACGGCCAGGGCCAGGACGATGATGGGGAAGGAGAGGAGGATGTCCACGACCCGTTGCGAGAGGAGATCGATCCGGCCGCCGAAGTAGGCGCCGGTCACGCCCACGATGGCCCCGAGGGTGGCCCCCAGGAAGGACGAGGCGAAACCCACCAGCAGGGCGGTGCGAGATCCGTAGATCAACCGGCTCAGCAGGTCCCGCCCGAAGGCGTCGGTGCCGAGCCAGTGGCCCGCGCCGGGGGCGCTCAGCTGGGCCGCGTAGTTCGTCTCCAACGGGTCGTACGGGGCGATCAGCGGGGCGGAGAGAGCGGAGAGCAGCATGGCGAGGATGATCGCCGCGCCCACCGCCCCCAGGGGGCGCCGCCGCGCGAAGGCGGCGGCCACCTCGACCCAGCGGGGGGGCGCCCACCGTTGCGGGCGCGCCCCCGCGAGATCCCGTGCGCCGTTCACCGGGGATGCCACGGGCTCACCGATACCGGATCCGCGGGTCGAGCCACCCGTAGGCCAGGTCCACCGTGAAGTTTATGAAGATATAGATGAAGGCCACGAGAAGCACCAGGGCCTGAACCATCGTGTAATCCCGGTGGGCGATGGATTCCACGAACAGGAGGCCGATACCGTTCAAGTTGAAGACCTGTTCGGTGACCACCAGCCCGCCCATGAGGAACGCGAACTCGAGGGCGATGACGGTCAGCACGGGCAGGAAGGCATTCTTCAGGGCGTGGCGCCGTATCACCAGGGCCTCCCAAAGCCCTTTGGCCCGCGCCGTCCGCACGTAATCCTCGCGCAACACCTCGAGCATGGTCGAGCGGGTCATCCGGGTGGCCATGGCCGAGTACCGGTAGCCCACGGCCAAGGCGGGCCAGATCATCTGCGAGAGGTTCTGCCAGGGGTGCACCCAGAGGGGGACGAACTCCATGGGGGGGGCCCACCGGAAGACGGTCAGGAACATCAGGATCATCAGCATGCCGAGCCAGAAGGAAGGCGTGGCGAGCCCCGCGATGGAGAAGACGCGGATGGCGTAGTCCAGCCATGTGTCCTGCCTGAGGGCCGCCACCGTGCCCAAGGGGACCGCCAGGAGGACGGCGATGGCCGTGGCCATGAGGGTGAGCTGCAGCGAGAGCTGGAAGCGGATGGCGATCTCGTGGGTGATCCGATCCCCCGTCCACATGGAGCGGCCGAAGTCCAGGTGGGTGATCCCCCACATCCAGCCGATGAATTGACGCCACAGCGGCCGGTCCAGGCCCAGGCGTGCCCGCTCCTGCTGGACCGCCTCCTTGGTGTAGAACGGGCCCTCGGAGAACCGGATCTCGACGATATCGCCGGGGATGACCCGGAGCAGGAAGAACACCAGGACCGCCACCCCCAGGAGGGTGGGGATCATCAAGAGGAGCCGGCGCAGAATGTACCCGCGCATGCCGTCCTAGCAGGCTGCTGAAAAAGGCCCATCTGCGGCGTTGGCGTGCTCGCGCGGCGCTGCGACGTACGGCCGAAGTACGCCTCGCGCCTCGCCTCGCACGCCGCCTTGCATATGGACCTTTTTGAGCAGCCTGCGGAAAAGCGAGTTTTTCAGCATCCTGCTAGGCCATCCGGCGCCGGGGAGCGGCCAGAGGTCAACGCAGGCGAGCCCTGCCTGCCTCTCGCCGCTCCCCGCGCGCGGAAGCGGGAGGTCACCTATTCCGACAGCCAGACGGTGTCCAACTGCTGGTTCAGGAAGTGGCTGGGCGTAATGCTCCACCCGCGCACCCTGGCGTTGTAGGGGATGATCCGGTGCCACTGGAGCGTCATGAGGTAGTGGGCCTCTTCGTCCAGGAGCCGCTTCTCGAAGGCCCGGATGTACTTCTTCCGCTCTTCCGGATCCGTCGCGCGGCCCTGCTTCTGATAGAGATCGTCCAGGACCGGATCGTTGTAGTAGCCGTAGTTGGCCGGGTTTTTCTCCACGGACGTGAACTTGTACGTGTCCAGGTCCGGCTCCACGATGTAGCCGCACTGAAAGTCCATGGCGACCTCGTGTTCACCACCCCGCAAGACTTTGAAGTAGGCGGCCGGCTCGACCACCTCCTGCTTGACGTCCAGACCGATCTTCCGCCACTGATCGATGAGCCAGATCCCCAACGGCTCGTAGGGCATGGGGATGCCGCGGTTCTTGAAGGTGAACGAGAGTCCCTCCGCCCCCGCCTCCTTGAGGAGACGGTGCGCCTCGGCCCGCGAGGCGTTGATATCCTTCCCGTAGCCCGCCAGCTTCGCCAGTTCCTCGGGCGGGGTGGCGAACTGGGTGCCGGGCACCTGGACCCCGGCCACCTCCTTCACGATGGCGAACTGGGAGAGGACCCTCGAGGCCTCCCACCGGTCCAGGGCCAGGGTGAGGGCCCGACGGACCCGCTTGTCGTCAAACGGTTTCCGCTTGTGGTTGATGGCCACCAGCAGGATGCAATCCCAGGGGCTCTCCTGGACGGTGAGCTTGGGGCCGAGGGCCTTCACCAGGTCGTCGCGCGCCTTCGGCGCGAAGCCCCGAAACTCGATCATCGCCCGTTCGCTGCGGACGGCCGCCACCCGCGCCCCCGTGTCCTTGATGAACACGGCCCGGATGCCATCGAGGTACGGTTTTCCCTTGTCCCAGTACTCCGGGTTCCTCTTCCCCACCACGTGCGACCCCCGCACGTGCTCCACGAAGATGAAGGGGCCCGAGCCCATGACGTGGGTCTCGTACCAGTGGGGGTCCTTCGCCAGGATGTCCGCCTTGTAGATGAAGTTCCACGGGGAGGCGAGGCTCAAAAGGAAGGAGGCCGACGGCCACTTGAGCCGGAAGCGAACCGTGGAGGGGTCCGGGGCCTCCACCGCCTCCACCACCGCATACTGGCCCTTGCGGTCGCTCATCACCCCGGGCGGCGGAAAGACAATCTTCTCGTAGGTCGCCTTGACGTCCCGTGCCGTCAGCAGGCTCCCGTCGTGGAACTTGACCCCGTGCCGGATCTTGATCGTATAGGTGAGGCCATCCTTGGAAACGGCCCAGCTCTCGCCCACGTCCCCCACGATGTTCGAGGATCCATCCGGCTTCATGGGATTCAGGGGGTCCACCCGCAGGAGCAGGCTGTAGAAGGGCGCCATGGGGTGGAGGAGGCCGAAGGTCTCCTCGCGATGCCCGTCGTAGCTCGGGGGTTCCGACGAGACGGCGTAGACCAGCTCGCCGCCGTGGCGGGGCTGCTCCCCGGCCGCCCCGGCGCCCGCGGCGGCCGCCGTGAGGGACAGGGCCGCCCCGAGGATGATCCCGGGGAGGCCTCTCAGCGTACGCATCTCGCACCTCCTTCGCGCAGCAGGCGGGCTTCGCCCCACCCATGGCTGTCCACGCAGGCACCGGGAGCTTCGCGGCCCCTCTCCCCCGCCGGGCGCCTAGCTTAGCCCGGCCCGGGGTCGGCGTGTCAAGGGGGCACGCCGCGGCCAGTCCCCTTGGTGCGAAAAAAGCTTCGCGCTCGGTCCGTGGACCTCTGAGTCAGGAGACTACGGCAGCGTCTCCTCATGGATGCGGCCCCGCAAGGATGCCCCGGCCGCCCCGTCCACGGGCCCGTACCCTTCGGCCCGGATGCAGGCGACCCAATGGCCCGACCCCACCTCGCGCAGCTCCGGCACCACGTGCCGGCAGGCCTCGACGGCCAGGGGACAGCGCGGATGGAAGCCACACCCCGAGGGCGGGTTCAAGGGGCTGGGGACCTCGCCCGGCAGGACCCGGCGTTCCCGCCGGGCCTCCACCTCGGGGTCCGGGACCGGAGCCGCGGAGAGGAGGGCCTGCGTGTACGGATGCAGGGGGTGCTCATAAATGGCCTGCCGGTCGGTGATCTCCACGATCTTGCCCAGGTACATGACCGCCACGCGGTCGGAGATGTGGCGAACCACCGAGAGGTCGTGGGCCACGAAAAGATAGGTGAGCCTGAACCGCTCCTGCAGGGTCTCCAGGAGATTGATGATCTGGGCCTGAATGGAGACGTCCAGCGCCGAGACGGGCTCGTCGCAGACGACGAACGCGGGCTCCATGGCCAGCGCCCGGGCGATCCCGACGCGCTGCCGCTGGCCCCCGGAGAGCTGATGCGGGTACCGATCGCCCAGCGAGGGGGGAAGGCCCACCACCGAGAGGAGGTCGGCGACCCGTTCGGCGCGGCGCCGGCCCGCCGGCACGATGCCGTGGGCCTGCAGCGGCTCCGCGATGATCTGGCCGGCGGTCATCCGGGGGTTGAGCGAACTGTACGGGTCCTGGAAGATGACCTGGATCCGGCGCCGCAGGGGGCGCAGGTCGGCCGGGGAGAGCCGGGTCAGGTCGCGCCCCTCGAACAGGATCTCTCCGGCCGTGGGCCGATCCAACTGCAGGATGCAGCGCCCCGTGGTGGTCTTCCCGCAGCCCGACTCCCCCACCAGCCCCAAGGTCTCGCCCCGGCAGACGCTGAAGCTCACGTCGTCCACCGCCTTCACGAGGCCGACCACGCGCCGGAGCGCGAGGCCGCCCGCCACCGGAAAGTACTTCTTGAGGCGGCGCACCTCCAGGAGGGCCTCGGGCCTTTCGGGCGTGGGGCGTGAGGGGGCAGGCGTGAGGGGGTAAGAGGGGCTCGGGGCGGTCACGGGACGGGCGTGGCGGAGGCAGGTTCGGCCAGGCGGTCCGCGGCCCAACACGCGGACCGGTGGCCCGGCCCGACCTCGGCGAGCGGCGGCACCTCGCCCGCGCAACGCTCCAGCGCGAAGCGGCAGCGCGGGCGGAAGGCGCAGCCGGCGGGGAGCCGGGCCAGGTCCGGCGGCTGTCCCTCGATGGGCTCCAGGGCAGCGCGCCGGGGCTCGTCCAGCCGCGGCACGGAGCGGAGGAGGCCCAGGGTGTAGGGGTGGCGCGGGCGGCGGTAGAGGTCGCGCGCGGTGCCGGACTCCACCACCTTGCCGGCGTACATCACGTGCACGCGGCGGGCGTACCGGGCCACCACGCCCAGGTTGTGGGTGATGATCACCAGGGCCACGCCGAGGCGCCGGCCCAGCCCCTGCAACAGCTCCAGGATCTGGGCCTGGATGGTCACGTCCAGCGCCGTGGTCGGCTCGTCGGCCAGCAGCAGGCGCGGCCGGCAGCTCAGGGCCATGGCGATCATCAGGCGCTGGCGCATCCCGCCGCTGAACTGGTGCGGGTACTGGCCCAGGCGCCGCCCCGCGTCCGCGATGCCCACCAGGCGCAGCAGTTCCAGGGCCCGCGCCGCCGCCTGGTCCGGGGTGGCGCCCTCGTGCACCTCCACGGCCTCGGTGAGCTGGCGGCCGATGGTCAGCACCGGGTTGAGGCACGTCATGGGCTCCTGGAACACCATGGCGACCTCGCGGCCGCGCACCCGGCGCATCGCCTCCTCGTCCAGGGCCAGCAGGTCCCGGCCGCCGAAGAGCACCTGCCCGCCCACGATGCGGCCCGCGGGCTGGGGCACGAGGCGCAGGATGGAGAGGGCGGTCATGCTCTTGCCGCAGCCGCTCTCGCCCACCAGGGCCACCGTCTCGCCCTCGGCCACGTCCCAGGACACGCCGTCCACGGCCCGCACCACGCCATCGGCCGTGAAGAGGTGCGTCCGCAGATCCCGGACCTCGAGCAACATTCGCATGCGTCCTGCGCCCGGCGCCGCGGGCGGCCGGTGCGCCGGAGCCGGGCACGGCCTCGAGGCCGGCCCGGGAGTGGCGGCCGCCTGCCGGGCGGAAAGCGGCCTACTCTAGGATTGGTTCCGAGACCGTGTCAAGGCGATTCGCCGGTCGCCCCCGACGGCACGGTTTTCTCTTGAGTTTTGCGCCCTTGTGTGTTACCAAAAATCACTTGCGGATCCTTGCCGCAAGGCCGATTCGCCCCCGAGCTATCCGGATCCCTGGACCTCACACGCCGTCCGCCACGGAGGGAGCTGCGTGGAATCCCTCGTCACCGGGGCCAATGGGTTCGTGGGGGCCGCCCTCGTGCGCACCCTGCTGGAGGCCGGTCACCGGGTGCGCGCCTTCGTGCGCCCCACCGCGGACCGCCGCAGTTTGGAGGGCCTGCCGGTGGAGATCGTGCAGGGCGAACTGCGGGACCGGGAGTCCCTCCGCGCCGCCGTGAAGGGCTGCGGCCGGGTCTTCCATGTGGCCGCCCTCTACCAGCTCTGGGCGCGGGATCGGCAGGCCTTCTACGCCAGCAACGTGGAGGGGACGCGCAACATCCTGGAGGCGGCCTGGGCTGCCGGCGCGGAGCGGGTGGTGTACACCAGCACGGTGGGCGTGTTCCCGCCCGCCCCGGCCGGCCGGGCCATCACCGAACAGACCGAAGGCACCGCCGAACAGGTGTGCGGGGATTACAAGCGGTCCAAGTTCCTGGCCGAGGCCGAGGTCCGCACCCTGGCCCGGCGCGGCCTGCCGGTGGTGATCGTGAACCCCAGCGCCCCCGTGGGCCCCGGCGACTGGAAGCCCACGCCCACCGGGCAGATGATCGTGGACTACCTGAACGGGAAGATGTGGGCCTCCGTGGACACCGGCCTCAACATCATCGCCGTGGAGGACGTGGCGCGGGGTCACCTGCTGGCGGCGGAGCGCGGCCGGCCCGGCGAGCGATACATCCTGGGCCACGAGAACCTGACCCTGCGGCAGATCTTCTCCGTCCTGGCCGACGTGTCCGGCGTCCCGGCCCCCCGGGTGAAGGTGCCGCGCGGCGTGCTGCTGCCGCTGGGCTATCTGAGTCAGTGGGTGGCCGAGCACGTCACCGGCCGCCCGCCCCAGATCCCGCTGGACGCGGCCCGCATGGCCCGTCACTTCATGTTCTTCGATAACCGCAAGGCCCGCGACGAGCTGGGCCTCTGCCCCCGGCCCGCCGGGGATGCCCTGCGCCGCTCCGCCCACTGGTTCGCGGCCCACGGGTACGTACGGGGCCGGGTGGCGGCGCGCGTGCTGCAGGCGGCATGACGGACCTGCTCGCCCTCCTGTGGGGGACGGTGTGCCTCCGCCCCTACGTCTTCGCCTTCCTGGCCGTCCACGGCTGGTCGGCGGTGCGCGGGCTGGGGGCCCGGCGGGCGGTCGCCCTCACCGGCATCGTATGGGGCGTGGCCTTTGCCGCCGAGTGGACCAGCACGCGGGTGGGGTTCCCCTTCGGCCGCTACGCCTACACGGAGGCGACGCGGGGGCAGGAGCTCTTCCTCGGCAACATCCCGTTCGCCGATTCGCTCTCCTTCACCTTTCTGGCCTGGGCCAGCTACGCGCTGGCCCTGCTCTTGACGCGCCCGCGGGAGGGCACGGGCGCGCCGTCCATCGTCCGGCGCGGGGCGCCGGGCACCCTGGGCCTGGCCGTGGCCTGCTTCGTGCTCATCGACGTGATCATCGATCCCCTGGCCGTGCGGGGGGACCGGTGGTTCCTGGGCAAGATCTTCGAGTACCCGGACGGGGGGGCCTACTTCGGCGTGCCCCTCTCGAACTTCGTCGGCTGGGCCGTGGTGGGCGCCCTGGGCTTCGCCCTCTACGCCCGGCTGGACCGGCGGTGGGAAGCCCGCGGAAGGCCCCTCCCCACCCGCGCCGGGGTCGCGCTGCCCTGGGGCGGGGCCCTCTGGTTTGCGGTGGCCGCCTTCATTCTCCTGATCACCTTCGCCCTCGGCGAGGTCGCCCTCGGGTTCGTGGGATTGACCATCGCCGGGATGCTGGCGGGCCTCCTGGCCGCCCGCCGGGCGGAGACCTTGCCGGGCCGGGCCGCCCGGGCGTGGCAAAGGGAGACCTCGAATCCATGACGATCGCGACGCGCTTCCCCTGGCAGATGTACTGGTCGCTGGGGCGCCACATGGCGGCGAACGCCCTGCGAAGGAACAAGCACTACCCCCTGGTGCTGATGCTGGAGCCCACCCACCTGTGCAACCTGGCCTGCGTGGGCTGCGGCAAGATCCGCGAGTACGAGGCCACCATCCGCGACATGGCGCCCATGGACCGGCTGCTGGAGGCCGTGGAGGAATGCGGGGCGCCCATCGTCTCCATCTGCGGGGGCGAACCCCTGGTCTATCCCAAGATCGCCGAGCTGGTGAACGAGATCCTGGCCCGCGGGCGCCACATCATCCTCTGCACCAATGCCATCAACCTGGACCGGTTCCTGCCCAAGTGGAAGCCGAGCCCGTACTTCACCATCAACATCTCCATGGACGGGTCGCGGGAGACGCACGACGTGGTGCGCACGCGCAAGGGCCTCTACGACCTGGACCTGCGCATGATCAAGCTGGCCAAGTCCCAGGGGTTCCGGGTGATCACCAACACGACGGTCTACCAGGAGACCCGGCTGGAGGAACTGGAGGGGATGTGGGCCGAGCTGGAGGCGGCCGGGGTGGACGGCTTCCTGGTGTCCCCGGGCTACAGCTACCAGGCCGTGAAGACCAAGGACCTCTTCCTCCAGCGCCGGGACACGCATCGGCGCTTCCAGCACATCGCGGAGCTGGGCCGCCGTTTCCGGTTCACCAACACGCCCATGTACTTCCGCTTCCTGCGCGGCGAGTTCGACCTCCCCTGCACCCCCTGGGGCAATCCCACCTTCAACCCCCAGGGGTGGAAGGGCCCCTGCTACCTCATCACCGACGGCCACTACCGGACGTACCGGGAGCTGATGGACCGCACCGACTGGGACAAGTACGAGGCCAAGGCGGATCCCCGCTGCGCCAACTGCATGATGCACTCGGGCTTCGAGCCCACGGTCACCCGCATGGTGGGCCGCCGCTGGCGGGACGCGTGGGAGATGATCCGCTGGAACTTCTCGTGAAGGGGTACACGCCGGCCGGCCGAGCGTGTCGAGGACGGGAGACCGCCGGCCGAGCGTGTCGAGGACGGGAGAAATGATCGGGGACGTCCGGCAGAGCACGGCGCAGGCCCAGACGCCGCGCCCGCGCCCCGCGCCGCGCCCGGGTGCGGCGGGGGAGGCCGCAGTCCGCGGCGCCGCCGCCACGGCGATGGGCGGCCTCACCACCATGGTGGACGCGGCCATCGCGCGGGCCCAGGGCTTCCTCCTGCGCACCCAGCGCCCGGACGGGGAGTGGGTGGAGGAGCTCCAGGCAGACACCACCCTCACCTCAGAGTACCTCCTCCTGCGGCACCTCCTGGGCGCGGTGGAGCCGGCCCGGGAGGCGCGATTGGCCGCCTACCTGCGGGCCACCCAGCAGGCGGACGGCGGCTGGGTCATCTACCACGGCGGCCCCAGTGAGATCAGCGCCACGGTCAAGGCGTACTTCGCCCTCCGCGCCGCCGGGGACCCGGCGGAGGCCCCCTGGATGGTGCGGGGGCGCGACTGGATCCGGGCCCACGGCGGCATCCTCCGCGCCAACGTCTTCACCAAGATCCTGCTGGCCCTCTTCGGACAGCTTCCCTGGGAGCGCGTCCCGTGCATGCCGGTGGAGATCTTCCTGCTTCCCCGCTGGTTCCCGTTCAACATGTCCGCCATCTCCTACTGGTCTCGCACCGTGCTCACACCGCTGCTCATCCTCTTCGCCTTCCGGCCGGTGCACCCCAGCCCGCGGGGCGTGGCGCTGGACGAACTGCACGTCCCCGGCGAGGCCGACTCGCGGTTCACGCCGGACCCGATGGCCTTCACCTGGCGGAATTTCTTTCTGGTGGTGGACCGGCTCCTGCGCCTCTACGAAGCCTTCCCCCTGCGCCCGCTGCGCCGGCGGGCGCTGGGCGCGGCGCAGCGCTGGATGGTGGAGCGGATGCAGGGCGCCGGCGGCCTGGGGGCCATCTTCCCGGCCATGGCCAACTCGCTGCTGGCCCTGCGCTGCCTGGGCTGCGGCCCGGACCACCCGCAGGTGGTGAAGGCCTTCCGCGAGATCGAGGCCCTAGAGGTGGACGACGGGCAGACGCTGCACCTCTCCCCCTGCACCTCCCCCGTGTGGGACACGGCCCTGGCCATCAACGCCCTGCTGGAATCGGGCCTGCCGCCCAGCCACCCCGCCCTGGCGCGGGCCTCCGAATGGATGCTGGGGCGCCAGTGCCGGAAGCCCGGCGACTGGGCGGCCAACGCCCCCGAGGTGGAGCCGGGGGGTTGGTACTTCCAGTACGAGAACGAGTTCTACCCGGATTTCGACGACACCGCCGTGGTCCTTTCGGCCCTCTGGAAGTGCGAGGTGCCGGACGAGGACGCCAAGCGCGGCGCCGTGGCCCGGGGCCTCCGCTGGCTGCTGGCGCAGCAGAGCGAAAACGGCGGCTGGGCCTCCTACGACAAGGACAACAACCGGGTCTACTTCAACCACATCCCCTTCGCGGACCACGGGGCGCTCCTGGACCCGCCCACGGCAGACGTGACGGCCCGGGTGGTGATGGCCGCGGGGGAATTGGGCTTCGGCCCGGATCTCCCGCAGATGCGGAAGGCCCTGGCCTTTCTCCGGGAGGGGCAGGAAGCCGACGGGAGCTGGTACGGGCGCTGGGGCGTGAACTACCTCTACGGCACCTGGTCCGTGCTGGCGGGGCTGGACGCCATCGGGGACGACCTGGGCGGCGCCCCGGGGAGGGCGGCGGCCTGGCTCACCGCCCAGCAGAACTCGGACGGCGGCTGGGGCGAATCCTGCCTCTCCTACGAGGATCCGGCGACCCGGGGCGTCGGGCCCAGCACCGCGTCCCAGACGGCGTGGGCCCTCATGGCCCTCATCCTGGCCGGACACGCCGAGGGCGAGGCCGTGCGCCGGGGGATCGGGTGGCTCATGGATCGGCAGCGGCCGGACGGCGCCTGGGAAGAGCAGGCCTTCACCGGCACCGGGTTCCCGCGGGTCTTCTACCTGCGCTACCACATGTACTGCAAGTACTTCCCTCTCTGGGCCCTCGCCCTGTACCGGAACCGCCTCCACGCGGTCGTCCCCCCCTGGCGCGAACGGCTCTGCGCCCTCGGCATCCGCCCTGCCCTCTCCTGAGTTCCGGGTCTCGAGTCCTGCGTCCCGAGGCGTGCCAGGATCGCGAAGCTTCCCCCTCGATGTCGGCCCCCTCGTGAGCGCATGGCCCAGCCGCCCCTCGTGATCGTCGCCGCCGCGGCCCGCGAGGTGGCGGCCGTGCGCCGCGCCCTGCGGGTGCAGCGACGCGGAAGATGGATCGCGTACGAGTATGCGCCCAGCGACGCGGAGGGGATCTACCGATGGTGGGAGGGCGAGGCGGGCGGATGCCCGCTGGTCCTCATCCGGAGCGGGATCGGGCCGCGGCGCGCGGGCCGAGCAGCAGAGGAGGCGTGCGTCGAGTTCCGCCCTCGGGGTCTGCTGGCCCTGGGGCTTGCCGGCGCGTTGCGGGCCGACCTGCGGCCCGGCGCCCTCATCGTGGCGGAACGAACCAGGCCGGACGGCATGGCCGGGCCGGATCCGGTCGCCGTGACCGCCGATGCCGGGATGCTGCGCGCAGCCATTGCGGCCGGGCGGGCGGCGGCGATCGCCACGGCCTGCGGGACGCTGGTCACCTTGCCGGGGCTGGTGGCGACGCCCGAGGCCAAGGCGGCTCTGGCGGCCTCCACCGGTGCGGTGGCGGTGGACATGGAGTCGGGCGCCGTGGCCGCGGTCGCCGCACGGGCGGGCCTGCCCTTCCTGGCGGCCAAGATCGTCTTCGATGCCGCCGACGAGCCGTTGCACCCCGCCCTCCTGGAGGTCGTGCGGGCCGACGGCTCGCCACGGTTCCTCCGCGCCGCGGGCCTGGCCGCCCGGGATCCGGCGGCGCGTGCCGCGCTCCACTGGGCCGGCCGCCGTTCCCGCCTGGCCGCCAGCATTCTCACCCGCTTCTGCCGCGTCTTCCTGCCCATGGTGGCGGCGGGGGGCCACCTTGACGGTGGTGGGCCTTTCCCTTAGGCTTCTTGCAGGGCGTCGCGCCGGGAACGCGCCCTCCGTGGAGACGGTGCCTGCACAGCATCGAGCCCGAGCACCGCTGGTGGCGGCCCTTTGCCCTCTGGCGGCGCTCCTCGCCGGGTGCGCCGCCGGACGTGTGGTGGACGGGGTCTACGAGAACGCGGCCACGGGTTTCCGCATCCCCGTGCCCCCCGCCCCCTGGGTTCCGGCCTCCATCCCCGACGCGGACGTGGCGTTCCGGCGCCCGGCTGCCGTCGGGACCATGGCCGCCTTCTCCAGCTGCGAGGGGCCGCAGCGGGCGCCGCTCCGGATCCTGGCCCGCCGCCTCTTCTTCGGCCTGAAGGAGCGCGAGGTGGTGGAGCAGGAGCCCATCTCCCTCGACGGGGGCGAGGCCCTCCGTACCGTGGTGCGCGCCGAGCAGGACGGCACGCCCGTGGTCGTGGAGAGCGTGGTGGTGCGCCGGGGAGCGTGCGTGTACAACCTGGTGCTGGCGGCCCCCCCGGCCGACTACCCCGCCCTGCGCCCGGACTTCGACCGCATGGCGGCAGGCTGGCGCGCCCTCCCATGAATGCGGAATGCGGAGCGCGGAATGCGGAATAGGGGACGGCGGGAACCGGCGCGGAGGCTCGGGGATTCGCCCAGGGGTCATTCCGCATTCCGCATTCCGCAATCCGCAATGGGGGGCCGGTGATGCGCGCCCTGGCGCTGCGGGTGGGCGGGCGCACGCTGACCATCCTGGAATATCTGGGAGGCCTCTCCCAGCTCGGCTGGCAGGCCCTGGTGCAGGGGCTTCGCCCCCCCTACGATCTCTTCGTCCTGCTCCGCCAGATCGACCTGGTGGGCGTGAAGTCCCTGGGGATCGTCGGCATCGCGGCCGTGTTCACGGGGCTCGTCCTGGCCCTGCAGACGGCCTACGCCCTGGCCCGCTTCGGGGCCAAGGCCGTGAGCGGCATGATCGTGGGGCTGGCCATGACGCGCGAGCTGGGACCCGTGCTCACGGCCCTGCTGGTGGGGGGTCGGGTGGGCTCCGGCATCACGGCCGAGCTGGGCTCCATGCAGGTGACCGAGCAGCTCGATGCCATGCGCGTGATGGGGACCAGCCCCATCAAGAGGCTGGTGGTGCCCCGGGTCATCGCCACCATGTTCGCGCTGCCCATCCTCACCCTCATCGCCGACGTGGTGGGGATCCTGGGGGGCATGCTCATCATGCGGTACGAGTTCGGCGTCGAATACCAACAGTACTACAATTCGATGATCACCTATCTGAAGCTCTCGGATCTCTTCAGCGGCCTGGGGAAGACGGTCTTCTTCGGCCTGATCATCGGCCTGGTGGGGTGCTACGAGGGGCTCAAGGTCACGGGGGGGACCGAGGGGCTGGGCCGGGCAACCACGGCCACGGTGGTGATCTCGTCGGTCCTCGTGCTCGTCTCCACCTTCTTCCTGACCAAGTTCTTCTGGTGGCTCGAAACCTGGTGAGGGAGTTGGGGGATGTGCGAGCGTGCATGGGCGAGAGGCGGTGGGAAGGACAGGGGGACGGCTTGCCTTGCCCGCGGAGGTGCGTGAGGGCGAATGGCTGATGGGGCGATGAGGGGGACGGCCGGCGCGGCCGGAGCGACCGCGGCGGCAGGGTCCCCAGCCGAGGACCGGCCTGTGGTCGAGTTCCGCGGCGTGCGGAAGACCTTCGGCCGGCTCCAGGTATTGGACGGCCTCGACCTCCAGATCCGCCCTCGGGAGACCCTCACCATCATCGGCGGCAGCGGCACGGGCAAGACGGTGATCCTGAAGCTCGTGGTGGGCCTCCTCAAGCCCGAGGCCGGCCGAATCCTCGTGGGGGGCGAGGACATCGTGCCCCTCAGCGAGGAGCAGCTCTTTCGGGTGCGGCGGGGGGTCGGCTTCCTCTTTCAGGGGGCAGCCCTCTTCGACTCCCTGACGGTGGGGGAGAACGTGGCCTACCCCTTACGGGAACACACCCGGATGGACGATGCGCAGGTGGAGGCCCGGGTGGGCGAGGTGCTGGCACTGGTGGGGCTGGACGGGATCGAGGGCAAGGCGCCGGCCGCCCTCTCGGGCGGCATGCGCAAGCGGGTGGGGCTGGCCCGCGCCATCGCCCTAGCCCCCCATCTGATCCTCTACGACGAGCCCACCACCGGGCTGGACCCACAGAACGCGGAGAAGATCAACGACCTCATCCGGGACCTGCAGCGGAAGCTCGGCGTCACCTCCGTGGTGGTCACCCACGATATGCACAGCGCCTTCAAGGTCTCAGACCGCATCGCCATGCTGCGCGGCGGGCGCATCGCCGCCCTGGGCACGCCGGCCGAGCTGCAGCATTCCGCGGAGGGATTCGTGCAGGACTTCATCGCCGGCCACCTGGAGTAGGCCGGGGGAGCGCGCCATGAGCGAGCAGGAATCCCGGGTGCAGTTGCGGGTGGGGATCTTCGTGCTGGCGGCCATCATCCTCTTCGTGGCCTTCGTCCTCACCATCGGCAGCCAGACGCGGGTCTTCGAGGGGCGCTACGCCCTGCGCGCCAGCTTCAATGCCATCGAGGGGCTCATCGTGGGGGCGCCGGTGCGGCTGGCCGGGCTCAGCGTGGGCCACGTGGCCCACATCGGCTTCGGGCGCGACCCGGGAGACCGGCGCCTGGTGGTGGACCTCTCCATCGATCGCCGCTACCAGGACAAGATCCGGGAGGACTCGGTGGCCACCATCAGCACCATCGGCCTGGTGGGCGACAAGTACGTGGAGATCACGGTGGGGAACCCGGACCGCAAGGTCCTGGAGCCGCTGGCCTTCGTCCACAGCGTGGACCCGCTGGACTACGGCAGGCTCTTTAAGGAGGGCGCGCAGGCCATGACCGGCGTGAGCAAGCTGTCCGCCGCCCTGGAGGAGTTCTTTGCCGGGCCCAGCGCGGCGGAGACGCGCCGTAACCTGGTGGCGCTCATCGGGTCGCTGCGGGCCACCCTGGCGCAGGTGGAGCAGGACGGGCTGGTGGAACAGCTCACGCAGGCGGCGGGGTCCGCGCGCAAGGCCGGGGACGCCCTCGCCCGCGCCGCCGGCACGACGGATGCGGCGCTGGCGGACGCGCAAGGGTTGCTCCGCGAGGTGAAGGAAGGCAAGGGCCTGCTGCACGCGCTGGTCTACGACCCCGAGGGGGGCGCGACCCTGGCGCGGCTGGCCAGTGCCTTGGGCGCGCTGGACGACGTGGCACGCGAGCTCAAGGAAGGCAAGGGCCTGCTGCACGCGCTGGTCTACGACCCCGAGGGGGGTGCGATCCTGGCGCGGCTGGCCCGCGCGGGGCAGGCCCTCGAGGACCTGGCGCGGGCGGCCAAGGAAGGGCCGGGGCTCCTGCACGCCCTCATCGCAGACCCGAAGGGCGCCAACCTGGTGGCCGACCTGGCGGGCGCCGCCGCCGACCTCAAGCGCGTGACCGGGAAGCTCGCCCGCGGGGAGGGGACCTTGGGCGCCCTGCTGGACGATCCCACATTGTACGAGGACCTCTCCACGCTCCTGCGGGGCGCCGAACGGAGCTGGATCCTCCGCACGGTGATCCGGTCCGGCCTCCGGCAGGGCGAGGACACCCAGCGGTAGCAGGCCGCTGAAAAAGGCCCAACACCTCTCCCCGCT
>DASPOZ010000301.1:0-3503 GCA_035625755.1 Candidatus Sulfotelmatobacter sp. | reverse complement strand
CGCCTGCGCAAGGGCGGTGACTGCGAATGATCGTCGACTGGGGCCGGGAGGTCTGCGACCGCTTCGAGACGGCGGAAGCCCGCGAATGGCCGCGCACCAACGGGACCGGCAGCTCCGCCTTGCGGTCCGGGGGCGGCCTCGGGTAGGATGAGTCTCCGGATCGTGAGCCAATGACCCCTCGACTTTCCATCATCATCCCCGCCCACAACGACGCGGCGGCCCTCGCCCGCACGCTGGTCCACCTGGCCACCCTGCCGGGCGTGGAGCGGTCCGAGACCATCGTCGCGGCCTGCGGGGATCCCGCCACCACCGCCCGGGCCGTGGCGGGTCGCGCACGCCTCCTCCGGCCGCCGGCCAGTACGCGTGCCGCCCTCATGAACGCGGGCGCGGCGGCGGCCGGCGGGGAGACCCTCCTCTTCCTCCACGCCGATTCGTTCCCGCCCCCCGACGCCTTCGCATCCATCGACAAGGCGATGGCCGATGCCCGCGTGCTGGGGGGCGCCTTCGCCCACCGGTTCCTGGAGCCACGCTGGAGCCTGCGCGCCATCAGCCGCATCAATCGCATGCGCTACCGGATCACCCGCAACTACTACGGGGACCAGGGGCTCTTCGTCCGCGCGGAGGTGTTCCGCCGGATGGGCGGATACCGCCCCCTGGACATCCTGGAGGACCTGGACTTCTCCCGGCGCCTCAAGCGGATGGGGCGGACGGCGCTCATTCCCGTCCCGCTCCACACGTCCGGGCGCCGCTTCCTGGCCCGGGGGCCGTGGCGGACCTTCTGCTTCATCGTCTGGCTGCTCGCCCTGCATACCCTCGGCCTGGAGACCCAACCCTACGCCGAGCGCTACCGGGGCCCGGAGGGCCTGCCGCCTGGGAGTCCGTGGCCGCAACGCCGCGCGCGCCGCGCGGGGATGGCCCCGGGGGAAGCGGCATGAGACGAGGCCGGACGCCCCGGTGGCAGGCCTGCCGGCCGGGGTTGTCCGGTGCGCCGGGCGTCCTGCTGGCCGGCATGATCCTGGCCCTCGCCCCCGCCGCGCCGGCCGCCACCCAGTCGTCCCTGGTGGACGAGCTGCGTGCCTTCGCCACCCGCTACCACGAAGATCCGGCCCACCTCGACGCGCTCCGGGACGGCCTGGAGCGCGCTGCGAAGGCCGACCCGCGCCCGGCGAACCTGGTGGCCCTGGCCGAGGCGTGCTTCATCTGGGGGGACGTGCGGGGCACGACCAGCGACCAGAGGCTGGAGGCGTACGATCGGGGGCGGGAGGCTGCGAAACGCGCCCTGGAGGCGGACCCGAAGAATGCCCCGGCCCACTTCTGGTACGCCGCCAACAGCGGCCGCTGGGCGCAGACCAAGGGGGTCGTCCGCTCCCTCTTCCTGCTGCCGACGATCAAGGAAGAGATCCAGACCGTGCTCGATCTCGCCCCCAACTTCACGGGCGTGTACTCCCTGGCCGGCAACGTCTACTACGAGGTGCCGGGCCTCTTCGGGGGCGACCTGGAGAAGGCCGAAGAGATGTTCCGCAGGGGCCTGGCGTTGGACCCGAAGTTCACCGGCATGCGCGTGGGCCTGGGGAAGGTGCTGATCAAGGAGGGAAGGATCCCCGAGGCCCGCCGCGAGTTGCAGGCGGTGCTGCAGGAGAAGGCACCCTCCAACCCGGCGGCCTGGACCATGAAGGACACGCGGGAGGCCCGCCAGCTCCTGGAATCCATCAAGGACCGATCCTGACGGTACCCACCTGGCCTTCGGCGGGCCGCACCCCGCGGAGGAGCACGGATCATGGTGCCTCCCCACCCCCCGCCCGCGCCGGCCGCCCCCGCGGCCCACGCCGCAACGCGCCGGGCCCCGGATGCCCCCGAGACGGGCCCGGTGCGTTTCGCCCTGGGTCTGGGCCTCACCAACGAGTGCAACCTGGCCTGCCCCCACTGCTACCGCGACGTCAACGGCCTCCAGCGCCTCAGCCCGGCGCAGGTGCGCGCCATCCTGGAGCGGCTCCCGGTCCGCTCGGCGAACCTGGGCACGGGCGAGAACGGCCTCCACCCCGACTTCCTCCACATCGTGGAGATGCTTCAATCGGCGGGCGTGAAGGCGAGCCTGACCAGCAACGGCTATTCGGTGGGCGTGCTGCCGGACGCCTTGCTGAAGGGCTTCCACGAGGTGGAGTTCTCCTTCGACCACGCCACGCCGGCCGGCCAAGACGCGTTTCGCGGCCCCGGGGCGTGGGAGATGGCGCTGCGCTCCCTCCACCGCTGCCGCGAGCTGGGGGTGGAGGTGACGGTGCTGGCCGTGATGATGGCCATCAACTACCGCGAACTGCCGGCCATCGCGCGCCTGGCCCATTCCGTGGGCGCCAACTTCCGCGTGAACGTGTACCAGGCGGTGCGAACGGACCGGTTCGCGCCGAGCTACGAGCAGTTCTGGGAGGGGTTCCGGCGGGTGCTTGCCGAGGTCCCTCTGCTCCACACCACCGAGCCGGTGCTGCGCGCGGCGCTCGGCCTGCCGGCCGGCCCGCCCTCGGGCTGCGGCCGGCGGACGGTGCGCGTGAGCCCCAAGGGCGCCGTCATCCCCTGCGTGTACTGGCCGGGGGAGGGCGAGCCCCTGACCCGCCTGCTGGACGAGGGACCGGGCATCCTGGACGCCCCCGCCTTCGCCGCCTGTCGGGACGCGCCCCCCGGCTGCCCCGCCTGCAGGGACGTGCCCGCCTGCGGCGGCGGCTGCGCGGGGCGGCGCGCCCTCGCCGGCCGGCCGGGCGGACCGGACCCCTTCTGTCCCTTCGCGCGCGGCGAGCGGATGAACATCGCGTACCACCTGGCGCCCCACCGCGAACTGGTCAAGGTCGGGAGCGCCTGCACCACGGTGTTCGCCACCAAATGAGTCATGAGCAATGAGCAACGAGCAATGAGTGGCGCCCTGCGCGCGCCCCTGGCCGCGACTCGTTACTCATTGCTCGTTGCTCATTGCTAGGGCAGCGATGCGCGTGACCGCGGTCATCCCGGCCCTGGACGAGGAAGGCGCCATCGGCGATACCGTGGCCCGGCTGGACCGGCGCCTGCTGCACGAGGTCCTCGTGGTGGACAACGGCAGTCGCGACCGCACCGGCGAGCGGGCGGCGGCGGCCGGCGCCCGGGTGGTGGTGGAACCGCGGCGCGGCTACGGCCGGGCCTGCCTGGCCGGCGTGCAGGCCGCGGGCGGGGCGGACGTGCTAGTCTTCCTGGATGGCGACGGCAGCGACGTGCCGGAGGACCTCCCGCGCGTCCTGGCGCCGATCCGGCGGGGCGAGGCCGACCTGGTGCTCGGCTCCCGCGCCCTGGGGCGGCGCGAGGCGGGGTCCCTGGCCGCGCACCAGCTCTGGGGCAACCGCCTGGTGCTGGCGTTGCTTCGGTTGCTCTACGGCGTGCGCCTCACGGACTTCGGGCCGTTCCGTGCCATCCGGGCCGAGGCCCTGGCACGGCTCGGCATGGCGCACCCCACCTACGGCTGGCCCATCGAGATGGTGGTCAAGGCG
>DASPOZ010000300.1:0-5277 GCA_035625755.1 Candidatus Sulfotelmatobacter sp. | reverse complement strand
AGGCTCGGCGGCAGGAGGGCGAGCAGGCCGATGCCGAGGCCGAGGGCAAGCAGGAGGGCCTTCGGCGCTCGCCCGGCCACCGACTCCATCACGCCCTGCCGAAGAGCCCGCTGGGGCGAAGGGCTAGCACGATGCCCATGGGCGCGAACAACGTGAAGTAGGAAATCTCGGGGAACAGGGCCTTCCCGAAGTTGTCCAGCAGGCCCAGGATCACCGCAGCCGCCAGCGCCCCCCCCAGGCTTCCCATCCCGCCCACGATCACGACCACGAAGGCGTAGGGGAGGATCTCGAAGTCGAGCCCGGGATAGATGCCCATGAACGCCGAGCCGATGACGCCCCCCAGGCCCGCCAGGAGCGCGCCGAGGCCGAACACGCCCATCCGCAAGACCGGGACGTTGATGCCGAGCGCCTCGGTCATCTCGGCGTTGTCCACCGCCGCGCGCACCATCGCGCCGGCGCGCGTCCGCTCCTGGAACCACCACAGGATCACGAACAGCACGCCCGCCGCCCCGATCATGAAGAGCCGGAGGATCGGGAAGCTGAAGGGGCCCAGGTGCAGGCTGTGCGCGAAGTAGACGGGCCCGCGCAGGTTGAAGGGATCGCCGCCCCAGATGAGGAGGCAGAGGTCCTGGAAAAAGAGGGCGATGCCCATGGTGAGGAGCATCTGCCGCAGGTCATCGCCTTCCACGGCGCGCAAGAAGACGCGCTCGAGCGCGGCACCGCCGAGCGCCACCACGCCCGCGGCCCCGAGCAGGGCCACGTAGAAGTTGCCCGTGCGCGCGCTCAGCACGACCCCCAGATAGCCGCCCACGAGGTAGAACGACCCGTGGGCGATGTTGACCACCCGCATCACGCCGAAGATCAGCGTGAGCCCCCCGCCCACGAGGAACAGCAGGGCCGCGTACGATATGCCGTTGAAGCTCTGGTTGACCCAGAACTGCATGCGGGAAAGCCCCAGCTCGATCCTGAGGGTTGTGCCGCGTCACCGCTGCGCGAGCGGCCGGGCGCCGCCGGGAAGTCCCTGGTGCCCTGGGTCAGAGAGTCGCGGTTTTGATTCTCCGTTCGTGCTGAGCGCGTCGAAGCACGAACGCCGCAAGCTGTCCCCCTTCGACAAGCTCAGGGCAGGCCCTTCGACAAGCCCGTCCTGAGGCAGCCGAAGGGCTCGGGGCGAACGGAAACCAGCCGGCGACTTTCTGACTCAGGACACTAGCAGTGCTTGCACGGCGGATTGTCGCGGGCGTAGAGGGGCTGCTTGAGATATTCTTCGGGGTTGTACTTCCAGAACTGCGAGACCGAGGGATAGGTCTCGATGACGGTGTTCTGGAACAGGTTGCCGCTCTTCTCGACCCGCCGGATGTAGATGTTCTGGATGATGTGTCCGTACTTGTCGATCTTGATGGGGCCCCGCGGCGAGCTCTTGATCTCGGTGGCCCGCAGCGTCTCGAAAAATCTCTGCTTGTTCTCCACGTCGCCGCCGACCTGCCGGATGGCTTCGGCGATCCACATGGCGCCGCCGTAGTTGATGGCGGAGAAGGCCCCCACATAGTCCTTCTTGGTGATCTGCCTCATCTTTTGCACGAAGCGCTGGTTCTCGGGCGTGTTGAGGGTGGCGCTCCAGTTCATGAAGCTAAGGACGCCCACGCCGGTCTCGCCCAGGGCGTTGAGCAGCGTCTCGTCCGTGCCGGTGCCCGGCACCATCACCTTCTTCTTGTCCAGCAGGCCGGCCTTCCGCATCTCGCCGATGAGCCGCACGCTGGCCGCGCCGGTCACGACGTCGAGGATGCCATCGGCCTCCGGCTTGAGGCTCGCCACGTAGGGGCCGAAGTCGGCGGCATTGACGGGGGCCCAGATCTTCTGGATGATCTGCCCGCCCAGGTCCTCGAAGACGTGCTGGAAGCCCCCCGTTACCTCGTAACCCCAGCCGTAGTCGAAGGCGAGCACGGCGACCTTCCGCCAGCCCAGCTTCCGGTACGCGTAGTCGCCGGCGACGTGCCCGTACTCGCCGCCGGTGAAGCTGACCCGCGCCAGGTACTTGGACGCCTTGCGCTGGGTCAGGTCATCCGAGGCGGCGGCGGTGATCACCAGCGGCACCTCGGCCTCCTCGACCACCGGCGCCACGGCATACGCCGCGGCGGCGAAGAACAGGCCGGCGATGAGGTTGACATGATCGTGGGTGATCAGCTTCCGCGCCTTGCTCACGGCGTTGGCCGGTGTGGACCCCTCGTCCTCCTCGATCAATTCCACCTTCCGGCCCGCGATGGTGTAGTCGATCTCGTTCAGGTAGGTCTTGAAGCCCTCGATCTGGTCCATGCCCATCTGGGCGAAGTTGCCGGTCTTGGGCGCGATGAATCCGATCTTGATGGGGGGCTTGTCGGCCGCCTTCGTTCCCGGCGGCGA
Organism: Candidatus Sulfotelmatobacter sp.; assembly: GCA_035625755.1. GTDB lineage: Bacteria > Methylomirabilota > Methylomirabilia > Methylomirabilales > DASPOZ01 > DASPOZ01. The sequence continues at coordinate 2,880 of DASPOZ010000300.1, read as the reverse complement.
GGCCGTCACGGCAAAGAGCGTCACGAGCGCCAGCGCCAGCAGCTTTTTCATGTTGCCTCCCTCCGGGGTTCCCTGTGGGACCTCGGCTACCGCCTCCAGGAACCGTTTGGCACGCTCGGGATCACGCGACGGCCCGCTGCTCGATACGACGATCCGGCGCAGGGGGCGATTTGGGCCGAGGCGCCGGCCTGGGGCGCTTGCGATCGCGACGTCCCCTTCCCGCCGCTTGCCCCCCGGGCCGCGCCGCCCAATTCCGGCGCGAGATGCAATTCGAAGACTCTGGCGGCGGACGCTATACCCTTCCTCATATCCTTGTCAAGAACCGGACCGACCGGCCGATGCGCGCGGTCCGAGTCGTCTTGACCCGCCGGAAGGTCGCTGAAAAACCTGCGCCGCCCAGGCCGCTCAAAAAGGCCGCGGTGCAAGGCGGCGCGCGAGGCGTGGCGCGCGGTTTCCCGTCACCCGGCCCGGCGGCCGCCGAGGTACGCCTCCCTCACCTGGGGGTCCCGCAGCAGCTCCGGCGCCGTCCCCGCCAGCACGATGCGGCCGGTCTCCATCACGTAGCCGCGGTGCGAGATGGCCAGGGCCATGCTGGCGTTCTGCTCCACCAGCAGGACGGTGGTGTGCAGCCTCGCGTTGATCTCCTTGATGACGGCGAACACCTGCTGGACGAGGATGGGGGCCAGGCCGAGGGAGGGCTCGTCCATCAGGAGCATCTCCGGCCGCGCCATGAGGCCCCGCGCGATGGCCAGCATCTGCTGCTGGCCGCCCGAGAGGGTCCAGCCCAGGGCGTGCTTGAGCCGCTCCAGGTCCGGGAAGATGCCGAACATCCGCTCCAGGTCGGCCTCCAGCTCCCCGTGACGCACGCCGCGCCGGTTCGAGGCGCCCAGGACCAGGTTCTCCAGCGCCGTCAGGCCTGGGAAGATGCGGCGCCCCTCGGGCACGTGGGCGATGCCGATCCGGGCGATGGCCTCGGGCGACAGCCGATGGATGGGCCGGCCGCCCAGCAGGATCTCGCCCCGGAGCGGGTGGAGGAGGCCGGAGGCCGTGCGGAGCGTGGTGGACTTGCCGGCGCCGTTGGCGCCCAGCAGGCAGACGATCTCGCCCTGGCGGACCTCCAGGGAGACCCCGCGGAGGGCGGTCACGGCCCCGTAGGCGACGTGGACGTCCCGGACCTCAAACACCGAGGGCCACCTCCCGATTGCCCAGGTAGGCCTCCACCACCGCCGGGTGCCGCAGCACCTCCTCCGCCGTCCCCTCGGCGATCTTCCGCCCGAAGTTGAGGACGGTGGCGACGGTGGCCGCCCGGGAGATCAGCGACATGTCGTGTTCCACCAGGACGATGGTGAGCCCCATGCCGTTCAGTCGCCGCAGCAGCTCGACCAGGTCCTGCTTCTCCGTCTGGTTCAGGCCGGCACCCGGCTCGTCCAGGAGCAACAGCTCGGGCTCGCCGGCGATGGCGCGGGCCAGCTCCACCAGCTTCTGGTGGCCGTAGGGGAGGTTCCGGCACCTCTCGTGGGCCCGGTCCGCCAGCCCCGCGAAGGCCATGGCCGCCGCGGCGCGGTCCCGAGTCTCCGCCTCGCCCGCGCCGCCCCGCTGCGCCCCCACCAGTACGTTCTTCCACACGGTCAGCTCGCGGAACAGGCGCAGGTTCTGGAACGAGCGGGCCATCCCGGCGCCGGCGATGCGGCTGGGCCGCTGGCCCGCCACGTCGCGGCCCAGGAAGCGGATGCGGCCCGCCGTGGGCACGTAGAGGCCGGAGAGGAGGTTGATGCAGGTGGTCTTGCCGGACCCGTTGGGGCCGATGAGGGCGTGCACCTCCCCCCGGCGCACCACGAAGTCCACGCCGTCCACCGCCGCGATGCCGCCGAAGTGCTTGACCAGGCCCTCCACCCCCAGGATCTCCTCGCCGGCCGTCCCGCGGCCGCCCACCCGGAGGGCCCGCCGCGCCGCGGGCGGTGGGGCCTGCCGCGCGAAGGGGCGCCCCAGCAGCCGCAGGTAGCCCCACAGGCCCTCGGGCATGAAGACGATGACCAGGATGATGGCGCAGCCGTAGATCACCAGGTACATCTTCTTCAGCTCCCGCAGCCACTCGGGGAGGAAGGTGAGCAGCCCGGCGCCCAGGATGGAGCCCAGCACCGATTCGCTCCCGCCCACCAGCGCCATGGCCAGGAACGACACGGCGTGGTCGAAGTTGAAACTGTCCGGGCTGATGTAGAGGTAGCCGGAGGCGTACACCGCGCCGCCCAGCGCCCCGATGGCGGCGCTCAGCGTGAAGGCGACCACCTTCACCCGCTGCGTGTTGACCCCCAGGGCCTGCGCCGCCAGCTCGTTCTCGCGGACGGCCAGCATGGCGCGGCCCAGCGCCGTGTCGCGGAGCCACCAAACCGCCCCGGCCACGGCCAGGAGGGCGGCCAGGGCGAACCAGGCGTAGCGCTGCGCTGACACGAGCGGCACCACGAAGGACGGCCGCCGGATATTGCTGATGCCATCCGGCCCGCCCGTGACGGCCACCCAGTTGGTGGCCACCAGGGTATAGATGATCTGGAAGCAGATGGTCACCATGGCCAGGTAGTGGCCGCCGAGCTTGAGGGTGGTCATCCCCAGCGCGGCGCCCGCCGCGGCGGCCGCCGCCAGGCCCGCGGCGAGGGCCAGCCACCAGTTCATCTCCCCGCGGGTCGTGCCCAGGGCGACGGCGTAGGCGCCGATGCCGAAGAAGGCGGCCTGGGCCAGCGAGATCTGCCCCGCGTAGCCCAGCACCACCACGAGGCCCAGCGTGGCGATGCTCCAGGCGGCGCCCAGGATGAGCAGGTTGGTGCTGTAGCGGCTCGTGAAGAGCAGCGGCAGGGCCGCCGCGGCCACGACAGCCAGGGCCGGGGC
>DASPOZ010000299.1:0-3594 GCA_035625755.1 Candidatus Sulfotelmatobacter sp. | reverse complement strand
GTTCGGCGGGTCGGGGACGGTCTTGGGTCCGCTGCTGGGGGCCTTCCTGCTCTCCTCGGTGTCCGAGGTGCTGGCCACCCAGCTGGCCACCCTGGCGGAGCTCTTTTACGGCGTCATCATCGTCCTGGTGGTGCTCTTCATGCCCAAGGGCTTGTTCGATCTCATCCGGCGACGCGAGTTTTCGTTCAAGTACTTCGCCAGGAACCTCCGAGAGAACCGGATCTAGCCATGCATATCCTGCAGGGGCGCCGGGTGACCAAGATGTTCGGCGGGCTGGCCGCTGTGTCCCTCGTGGATTTCGACCTGCAGGAGGGGGAGATCCTGGGGCTCATCGGGCCCAACGGCTCGGGCAAGACCACCCTGGTGAACGTGATCACCGGGGCGCTGCCGTATTCCGACGGGGACGTCCTCTTCCGGGGACGCTCCATCCGCGGCCTCCCCTCCTACGAGATCGGCCGCCTGGGCCTCAGCCGCACCTTCCAGATCGTCAAGCCGTTCCGGAACCTCACCGTCCTCCAGAACGTGATGGTGGCCGCCCTGTTCGGGGCCCGGGGGGGCGCCCGCGATCTGGCGGCAGCACGGCGGCAGGCCGAGGAGGTGCTGGAGTTCGTGGGGCTGGCGCATCGGAGCCTGGCCCCGGCGGAGGGACTCAACGTGCCCGAGCGGAAGCGGATGGAGCTGGCCCGGGCGCTGGCCATGCGGCCCACCATCCTCTTCCTGGACGAGGTGATGGCCGGGCTGAACCCGGCCGAGATCGACGACGCGGTGGCGCTGATCAAGCGGGTCCGTGACCGGGGCGTGACGCTGCTGGTCATCGAGCACGTGATGAAGGCCATCCGGAACCTGTCCGATCGGATCATGGTCCTCTACCACGGGGAGAAGCTGACGGAGGGCTCGCCGGAGGAGGTCCTCAACAACCCGCAGGTGGTCTCGGCCTACCTGGGCAAGCGCTACGCGGAGCAAGCCCGTGCTTGAGATCCGGGGCCTGAACGCGGGATACGGCGAGGTCCAGATCCTCCGGGACGTGAGCCTCTCGGTGCAGGCGGGGGAGATCGTCACCCTGGTGGGCAGCAATGGGGCCGGGAAGTCCACCCTGCTGAACACCATCTGCGGGATCATCCGGCCCTGGGCGGGGAGCGTGCATCTGGAGGGGGCGGACATCACGGGGCTGAACTCGGAGGCCATCGTGGCCCGGGGCATCACCCAGGTGCCCGAGGGGCGGCTGCTCTTCCCCGTCATGACGGTCCGGGAGAACCTCCTGATGGGCGCGTACCGCCGGCAGGACCGGGCGGGGATCCTGCGGGACCTGGAGTGGATCGCCGAGCTGTTCCCCATCCTCAAGGAGCGGCAGGGGCAGCGGGCCGGCAGCCTCAGCGGCGGCGAGCAGCAGATGTGCGCCATCGCCCGCGGCCTGATGGCCCGGCCCAAGATCCTGATCGTGGACGAGCTGTCGCTGGGCCTGGCCCCCATCATCCTGGACGTGCTGGTGGACACCATCCAGAAGATCCACCGGGAGGGGGCCACCATCTTCGTCGTCGAGCAGGACGTGGCGACGGCCTTCGACCTGGCCACCACCGGCTACGTTCTCGAGAATGGCCGGGTCGTCCTGTCGGGCCCAACGGCGGAGCTGAAGGCGAACCCCCACGTGAAGAAGGCGTATCTGGGGCTGTAGTTCTTCGAGGGCGGGGCCCCCCTGCGAGGGGCGAGGAGACCCCCATGCTGGTGCAGAACTGGATGACCCGGAACCCCATCGCCATCGAGGCGGAAGCGCCCTTCCTGGAGGCGCGGGTGATCATGCGGGAGAAGAAGATCGGCCACCTCCCGGTGGTGGACCGCGGGAAGCTCATGGGTGTGGTCACCGACCGGGATCTCAAGGAAGCGGCTCCGTCGGCCGCGACGACCCTGGACGTGTATGAAATGAACTACCTTCTGCTCAAGATGAAGGTCCGGGACCTGATCAAGCGCGAGCCCATCACCATCAAACCGACCAACAGCGTGGAGAAGGCGGCCACCTTGATGTTCGAGCACAAGGTGGGCTGCCTCCCCGTGGTAGACGACGCGGGGGCCCTGGTGGGGATCATCACCGGCCGGGACCTGCTGGGGGTGATGGTGGACATCCTAGGCTACAAAGAGAAGGGCACGCGCATCGCCTTCGAAGTGCCCGACACCCGCGAAGCCTGGCAGGTGCTGGTGCACGTGATCAAGGACTACTCCCTGGACTTTCGCAGTCTGATCTCCTCCGCGCTGCACTCCCGCCCCGGCCATCGCGACTTCGTGATCCGCGTCAAGGGGGAGAGCGCCGACGCGCTGGCGAAGGAGCTCAAGGCCAAGTACGGGGAGAGCGTGAGCGTGCTCGTCACCTGAGCCGCCCGGTGCCGCCGGTGCGCGCGGGGTCTCCGCAGGGCGCGGCCCTGAGGCCGGCGCGATGTTCCGTGCGGTTCCCTACATCGTGCACTCTTGATTTGACCGAATGGCCCAGGCTCGAGTAGCTTTCCGGACGGGTCGCCGCGCGGGGCGGCGCCCGGACCGCCCCGGGACGGGAGGTGTGTCGTGCAGACGCTGGGGGAGCTGGTCGATGGAAGGCCGATCTTCGCCTTGCGCCAGAACCTGACGGTGCGCGAGGCGGCGCAGCACATGGCCTCCAAGAAGATCGGGGCGGTGCCGGTGGTGGAGGGCGCGCGGCTGGTGGGCGTGTTCTCCGAGCGCGACCTGGTGACGCGGGTGGTGGCCCCGGGCCTGGACCCGGGGAAGGTGACCATCGGCCAGGTGATGACCCGGAACCTGGTCATCGCCGAACCCCACGAAACCTATGAGGTCGCCCTGGACCGGATGGTGCGGGGCCACATCCGGCACCTGCCCGTCGTCGTGGGCGGCCGGCTCGTGGGGTTCGTCTCGTTCCGCGATCTGGTGTTGCAGGACGTGGCCCTGAAGGGAACGGCCATGAAGATGATGGTCTCGGCCGTCCACCTCACCGGGGCCGCCACCGTGACCGCGCTGTGGAGGTGCTGCCGGTGCGGGCACCTGGAGCAGGCCGATGCCCCGCCCGACCGATGCCCGCATTGCAGCGGCCCCCGGGAGGAGTTCGTGCTCAAGGAGGACTGATGGCCGCGCGTCCATCCCGTGGAGGGGACGGCGGGGGGCCGCCGGGCGTGGTGCGGGGAGGGGAGCGAGATGACTGAGTTCGGCTTCATGGGCGTGGACTGGGAGGAACGCATCGACTTCGGGCGGCTGCGTCGCGAGCGGCTGGGCAAGGCCAAGGCGGCCCTGGAGGCCTCGGGCGCGGACGCCCTCTTCGTCTTCCGCACCGAGGACGCCCGCTACCTCACCGGCTACCGCCATCACATGAACCCCGTGGCCATGCTGGGGAACGCCACCGTGGTGCTCCCCCGCGGGGGCGAGCCCATCCTGTTCACCATGGATCACGAGCACTGCCGCACGCGCATGCCCTGGCTCCGGGCGGACCAGATCCGCCCCCGCTCCAACTTCCGCGAGATCGCGGGGGTGCTGGCCTGGGCGGACAAGATCCGGGGCGACCTGGGCGTGCGGAAGGGCGGCAAGATCGGCGTGGACATCTGGACGCCCACGCTCACCAAG
>DASPOZ010000298.1:0-2221 GCA_035625755.1 Candidatus Sulfotelmatobacter sp. | reverse complement strand
CCTCCAGGGGCGAGAGCGGGATGCCCCGTTCGCGAAGCAGGCCGACCATGATGGTGGCGGTGGCCCCCACCTCGCGCAGCACTTCCACCGGACCATGCAGGTCCTTGGAATGGGCCGGATGGTGGTCGTAGATGTGGACCTCCAGCCCCGGGCGGGCGGCCAGGTCCTTCAGCGGGCCGATCCGGCTCACCCGTTTCGCGTCCACCAGGATCAGGCGCGTCACGCGTTCCAGGGGGAAACCGCGCAGGCGTTCGAAGAGGAGCGGCAGCGGGGCCTGGGCCAGGAACTCGCGGACGTTCCGCTCCTGGGACCCGGGGAAGAGCAGCCTGGCCTGGGGGTAGAGCTTGGACGCCGCCAGCATGGACGCCAGCGCGTCGAAGTCCGCCGCCACGTGGGTCGAGATCAGGTCCATGATGCTCCGAGGCGACACGCCGGCTTGCCGGGCCCATCCGATGGGCCCGAGAGCCGCGGGGCCGCCGCCCCCATGGTAGTTGACGGGCGACGGATTGGGCAAGGAAAGCCTCCGGGCGGGCCCCCGCGCCGGCGCCAGCTTCGTTGGCGCGCCGCGCCGCCCACGATGTGGGCGCAGGGGATACCGGCCCGCTGGAACTCCGATTCGACTCCAGAAAAATCAACGAGATAGAGAGCGACGGGCACGTAGGGATGCTGGCATACCAGTTGCTCATGATCTGGCCCGAAGGGAAGCGGGGCCACGCAGGAAGCCCCGAGCAGGAAGGGAGGGCAAGGCAATGATGGCCAACGGGAAAACCGCGAACCACCTGGACGACCTGCGCGCGGCTCTGGCGCAGGGATTGACCCACTGGGTGGGCGGCATGGTAAAGGCGGCCCTCATCGCGGGGTGCTCCAGGCAGCAACTGGCGCAGGCGGCCGCCGAAGTCGGCCCGCACGCCGCCAAGGAAGCCGTCCGCCGCGCCCTGGACGAGTGGGGCTGGATCGAATCCCGCCGCAGGTCTGTGAGCGCAGAGCTCAGCCGCCCCCGGGAACTGGGCCTGATCCTGTAGCGCGCCCTCCCCGCACGGTCCTGACGGAAGACCCGCCGCCCGACCCGACGTCTCCGACAGGAGACCGACCCGACGTTCCAGCCTCTCCTGCATCGCCGCGAGCCTCCCCCGCCATGAAGCGCTTCGAGTGGAGCGGGGACACCGCCACACCCATCATGAAGACCGAGCAGGCTGCTGAAAAAGGCCCATCTGCGGCGTTGGCGCGCTCGCGCGACGCTGCGACGTACGGCCCAAGTACGCCTCGCGCCTCGCATCGCGCGCCGCCTTGCATCTGGACCTTTTTGAGCAGCCTGGACAAAAGAGAGTTTTTCAGTATCCTGCTGGATGGGCGTCGGAATGCCGGAGGTGGGCTGGCCTACTTTGGTGGCGCCGTGGGTTGGCCACATCCTTGGCGGCCGAAAGGGTCGGCTCTTGAACCGTGGATACGAACAGTTCGAAGCCGGGCAGTTAGGCTCCTTGCGTAGTCTTGCTAAGCGGTGGCATGCGAATTGCTCATGTGCTATCCTGATTTTTAAGGAGCTGGCTGTGGCGGCTCAGGCAAGGCAAGCGGAGACCCCGCCGCCCGGCACAACCCATCGCCCTGTATCCGCCCTGGGAGGAGGGAAACGCGATGAAGCGGATGAAAAGCACGGGAACGGGAAAGGCGATTGCGCTCCTGGTTCTTCTGGGCGTGCTCCTCGCCCCCACGCTCACCTATGCCCAGATGGGCCCCTCGAGCCCGGCCTATATCGGTGACGGAAAGACCCCGGCCGAATTCGCCCAGGCCGATTCCTACTGCCGGGACCAGGCGAATTCGCGCGTCGGCACCACGCCCGACGCGGCCTCCACGAAGAGCACCGTGGGCGGCGCCCTGGTGGGCGGCCTCCTGGGGGCCGGTTTGGGGGCCGGCATCGGTGCGGCCGCAGGCAGCCCCGGGAAGGGTGCCGCCATCGGGGCGGGGGCCGGCGTGCTGGGCGGCGGCCTCTACGGGGCCAACAGTGGATCGGCCTCCGCGGCCGCGGTGCAACAGCGGTTCGATGCGGAATACTATCAGTGCATGAACATGAACGGCCACAAGGTGCCGGGGGCCATGTATTCCTCGCCGCAGCCCAGTTCCTACGGGCCGCCGCCCCCGCCGCCTCCCGCAGGTGCGCCGCAGTATGCACCTCCGCCCGCGCCGACCGGGGCACCGCAGTATGGCCCGCCGACGGGCGCACCGC
>DASPOZ010000297.1:0-3052 GCA_035625755.1 Candidatus Sulfotelmatobacter sp. | reverse complement strand
GGCCGCGGCCGCCCGCGCGGTGACCCTCTCGTGCGTGATCCCGGTCTCCACCCCGGCCGAGCACCAGCGGGGGCAGGTGGCCGGCATCTACTACCGGGACGACCTCGTCGCCCAGCCTTTCCACTTTGAGGACGGCTGCGTGGCGGTCCCGAGCGGGCCCGGCATGGGGGTGGAGGTTGATGAGGCCAAGATCGCGCGCTACCGCGTCCCGTAACCGCCGGATGCTTAACAGGCTGCTGAAAAGGGTCCATCTGCGGCGTTGGCGCGCTCGCGCACTCCCTGCGGCGTACCCGGCGTACGCCTCAGTCGGCGCCTCGCGCGCCGCCTGGCATCTGGACCCTTTTGAGCAGCCTGCAGGAAAATGGGTTCTTGGGTACCCTGCTGGCAGCCGGCGGGGCGCTCGCTCGGGGTGGAGGAGGGAAGGCCGCGCTGTGGGGATTTGGCATTGACAAACATGCGCGGGGTGTGGCCAACTGCGGCGCGAACGGGGGGACGGGGGCGGCGCCGGGGCCGGCGCGGCGGCGCGGGGGCGCGATGACGGCGGACGAGCAGAAGTTCATCCTGGTGATCGAGGAATCGCAGGTGCTGCGGGAGGCCATCCAGGAGCTCTTGACCCGCGAGGGCTTCGGCGTCATGGCCACGGCGGGCGGCGCGCCCGCCCGCGCCATCCTCGAAAGTCGGGCGGCTGATTTCGACCTGATCGTGGTGAGCCTGCACCTCTCGCCGTCGCCCGATTTCGATGTGCTGGAATGGCTCCGCGCCGAGCGGCCGCGCCTCGCCATCCCCATCCTGGCCCTCACGGAGCCCACCAAGATGGCCCTCACGGTGGAACGCCTGCGGGGCCTCGAGGCCGTGGGCGTGCAGGATACGCGGACGCTGTGGGACGTGTTCCCGTATCGCGTGCGCGCCCTCGTGTTTCCCCAGGGCCACGAGCAGCGCACGGCCATCCGGACGCCGTCCGGCCTGCCGGTGAACTGCCGCGCCGGCCGGGCCTGGAAGCAGGGGATCATCGGCAACATCAGCCGCAATGGCATGTTCGTGGGGCTGGAGGGGCCACCCGGACCGGGCGAGGAGGTGCTCCTCCAGTTCATCCTGCCGGAGGTCGCGCGCCTCTTCGAGGTGAAGGCCCGGGTAGTGTGGGTGACCCGGCGGGACAAAGGGATGGCCGTGCCCGGGATGGGCGTGGAGTTCCTGGATCTGGACGAGGCCGGCGCGAGCCAGATCGGCGCGTTTGTGCGGCTGGAGCTGGAGAAGTTCGGCCACATCCCCGGCACCTAGCAGGCTGCTGAAAAGGGCCCATCTGCTGCGTTGGCGCGCTCGCGCACTCCCTGCGGCGTACCCCGCGTACGCCTCAGTCGGCGCATCGCGCGCCGCCTTGCACCTGGACCCTTTTGAGCAGCCTGCCCGGCCGCCCTCGCGCCAGCCTCCGATTCCGCAATCCGCAAAGGCGGCCCATCCCATTCCGCATTCCGCAATCGTAAGCGCCGCCTTGCATCTGGACCCTTTTGAGCAGCCTGTGCGGTGGCGGGTTTCCTACCTGACTGCCGAATACAGTCCCGAGTCCACACGAATGGTCCCGGGTCACGCGTACCGCGTGGCGGTGCTCGGGGACGACCTCCCACCGCGCAAATCACGTCGCTGCTACGACGGTCAATCGTCGGGAAGGGGCAATCTCTCACCGCGCGAATCCAGCCGCCGCCACCGCTCATCCGGAACGTTCCGCTAGCCTGGAATGGGCCTGGTCAACCACGGCCTGCCGGGGGGTTGCGGGAAACACCTTTACTGGTTGACAGGCCCGCATCCTTCAGATAAGAGCTAAGTATCCGGTAGGTTCCCACTTCCGGCCAGGAAAACCACTACCGGTGTTCCACGAGTGTGGGGGAGAGTGTGGGGATGAGTCGCAAGCGAGCGCTTTCGTGTCTCTTCGTCTGCCTACTGGCCCTTCCTCCGAACCTTCTTCTCCCCGCCCTCGCCCGCGCCCAGGAGCCGCGCGTGGCCGGCGTGGTCACCGCCCTCCAGGGCCAGGCCACTGTGGCCCACCTCGCCCAGCCCCAACCGCTGCCTCTCCACTTCAAGGACGACGTCTTCTACCAGGACAAGGTGACCACCGAGCGGGATTCCGTGGTGAAGGTCCTGCTCGGGGGCAAGGCCTTGGTGACCATCCGGGAACTCTCGGACTTCACCATCACGGAGACCCCTAACAAGTCCACCGTGAACCTCGGTCTGGGCCGCCTGGCCCTCCAGGTCCTCAAGCGCCTCATGCGCCCCGGCGAGGAGGTGGAGATCCGCACCCCCAACGCCATCGCCGCCGTGCGGGGCAGCTTCGTGGTGGTGGACGTGCAACTGGCGGGCGGCGTGCCCACCACCAACGTCTACGCCCTCGCGATCACGGCCCCCGTCACCGTCACCGCCCTCGCCACCGGCGCCAGCGCCACCCTGAGCAGCTACACGGCGGTGAGCCTGCAGGGCGTGGGCGCAGGGGCCCGCCTGAGCCCCGTGATCACGATCCCCCCGGCCCAGGCCGCCACCCTGGCTCAGACGGCCGTGACCCCGCACGCGGCCACCCCCACGGCACCCCCATCGAACCTCGCCAGCAACATCTCCAGTTCCCAGTCGCAGCAGGCCAGCATGCTGGTCCAGGCCATCACCAGCGGCACGGTGGGGAACGCGGACCCGGCCCTGGCCAACGCCAGCACCTCCACCCAGGGTCAGGGCGGAACTCCTCCGCCCCCGCCGCCCTTGCCTCCGCCCTCGACGTCTAACTTGGGGGTCAACGCCACCCAGGTGACCCAGGCGGTGACCCAGGCCGCGCTCGCGCCCCCGCCGCCGTGCACCAACTGCAGCGCTCTGTTCCTGGTCCAAAACAGCACGGTCACGGTGGACCCGGGCACGTCCCTCGTCACGTTCACGTCGGGGCCGCTGCAGGTGCCGACCTTCGGCGCCCTGCTCAACCAGACGGGCCATGTGCCAAGCCCCTTCGTCCAAGCCACGGGGGGCCTCGCAGACACCCTCGCCATCAACACCCTGAGCGGCGGGGCCTTGCTGCAGTTCG
>DASPOZ010000296.1:0-4399 GCA_035625755.1 Candidatus Sulfotelmatobacter sp. | reverse complement strand
GAGGGCGTGCATGGCCGCCAGCAGGCTCCAGCGGTCCGCCACCAGGCCCAGGGCCGCCACGCCGGCGCCCCCCGCGCCCACGGCGAACCCCACCATCAGGCCCGCCGCGATGCCGCCCCGCGTGGGGAGCAGCGATTGGGAGATGACGATGGTCAGCGAGAACGTCGAGACGAGCGCGAACCCCGCCAGCCCGACGAAGACGAAGGCCGGGGCCCCGCGCAGGTGCGGGAAGGCGAGGAGGAGCGGCGTGGACAGGACCAGGGACCAGGCGAGGGTGTTGCGCGGTCCGTACCGGTCCGCCACGGGGCCGCCCGCCAACGTGCCCGCGGCACCCGCGCCGAGGTACACCAGCAGCACGGTGCCGGCGACCAGCGGCGGCTGCCCCAGGTAATCGCGGTAGAAGAGCGGGATGTAGGAGGAGAAAGCGATCTGCGCCAGCGACCGCAGGCTGACCACCATGATCAGGAAGAAGAGCGGACCCCAGGGGATCGGCGAGTGGTCGCCGGCCCCCGCGGCGGCCCGTGGTCCTCCAGCGGCGCCCGCCGGGGGGCCGGCCTCCGCGGGCCGCCGCGCGGCGGTGAGAATCGGCCACAGCAGAAACCCTCCGATCACCAGCCCGGGGACCATCCCCACGTAGGCGCGGCCCAGGCCGAAGGCGATGACCACGTAGGTGATGAACAGCGGGCCCAGGGCGTGCCCCACATTGCCGCCCACCGTGAAGAGGGACATGCCGGTGGCGCGGCGGTCGCCCGCGTACTGGTGGGCGGTCTTGTATGCCTGCGGGTGGAAGGCGGCGATGCCCAGGCTTCCCACGGTGACCAGCAGGAGACAGGTTGCGTAGGAGGGCGCCGCGCCCATCACGGTGATCCCCAGGGCCGCCACGGCGACCCCCACGGGCATGAACCAGACCCGCTCCGTGCGGTCGCAGAGGTAGCCGAAGAGGGGCTGGATGAGGGACGAGGCGGCCTGCATGACCAGCACGATGGTCCCGGTCTGCGTATAGGTCAGGTGGTACGCATCCTTGAGGAAGGGGAGGAGGGCCGGCAGGGCGCCCTGGTAGACGTCGGTGGTCATGTGGCCCACTGCCAGCAGGGCCAGCATCCTGGGGTTCACAGCCTCCTCCTCCGGGAGCGATACGGTATCACGGCGGGGCCGGCGCGCAAAGGGGTTTGGCGGGCTGCTGAAAAGGCGGAGGATTCCTCCCCGCTACCTCGGCGGCAGCGGGTGCGGCGTTGGGGCGCTGGGACGATTTCCCGGCGCCGACGTTGTGGCAGCCGGGGCGTTGCGGCGTGCCAGGGGCGCGCCTCCGGTCCACCTGTGGTGGGCAGCCGGCATCGGGGCCGCCTTGCATCTGGGTTTTCTTGAGCAGCTTGCTATAGGGCCGCGAGCCAGGCCGCGGCCCCGGCGGCGATGACCACGACCACCGGAGGCAGCCATCCGCGGGAGAGCAGCACGAAGGCCGCCAGGGCCAGCGCCGCGGTGAGCGGGCCCACCAGGGCGGTGCGGGCCAGGGTGTACACGCCGGCGGCCATGAGCCCGATCCCCAGCGGCGCCAGGGCCCGCTCGATGGCCACCGCCCACGGGCGCCCGCGGAGCTGTTCCCAGCGGTGTGTGACGATCCAGGTGAGGAGCGAGGTGGGCAGGAACATGGCGGCCCCGCCCAGGCACGCGCCCGCGATGCCGCCCACCCGGTAGCCCACGAACACGGTGACCAGCATGGCCGGGCCCGGCGTGATCTGGGACAGGGCGTAGCCGTCCACGAACTCCCGGGCCGTGACCCAGTGGTGGACGGAGACCACCTGCCGCTCCATCTCGGGCAGCGCGCCCAGGCCGCCCCCCAGACAGAGGAGGCTCAGGCGGACGAAGGTCCAGGTGAGGACGGCGAGCTCACCCACAGGCAGGCCCCATGGGTTCTATCGGCGCCCCGGGCCGCGCCCGGCGGCCCGGGCGGTTCAGCCAGAGGCTCGCCGCACCCACCAGCAGGATCACCAGGACGATGTTGAGGCGCAGCGGCCCCGCCCCCAGGAAGGCGGCGGCGGCGATCCACGGGGCGCGGCGGCCCCGCAGCGCGGTCCGGGCCATGCGGGCCAGGGTTACCAGCATGAAGCCCACCACGGCCCCGCCCATGCCGCGCAGGGCCGCGCCGGCGCCCGGGGCCACGCCGCGACCGAAGTACACGGCGCTGATGGCGGCCAGGATCACCGCCCCGGGGAGGAGCAGCCCCAAGGAGGCACAGGCCGCGCCCGCGGCCCCCCGCAGGCGGTGTCCGAGGGTCACGGCCAGGTTCGAGATGGTCGGGCCCGGGAGGAGCTGGCTGAGGGTGAGGCCTTGTATGAATTCGTCGTCGGTGACCCAGCGGCGGCGGATCACCAGGGCGTCGTAGAAGTAGGCCGACCGCCCTCCGCCGATGCTGGTGAGCCCGATCCAGGTGAAGGCCTGGGTGAGGACCGAGGTCCGGATCTGACGCATGGGCGCTCCTTCGTCCCGGGTCACCTGTGGACTTCGAGTCTTGGTCGCTCGGGACTAGCCGGCGCTGCCGCGCTCGTAGTAGAAGCGGCTCAGGTCGGTGGAGATGGGCTTGGCGCCCAACTGCCGCAGCATGGTGGTGATCTGGCCCCTGTGGTACGAGGCGTGGTTGACCACGTGTTGCATGCTGTGCGCGAGAACCAGGCTGCGGGCCGTTCCCCGCGTGTCCTTGTAGGAGAAGGGACGGGCCAGTCGGTCCTCGGCCACCGCCTCCAGGAAGGCGCGGCGATCCTTCTCCAGGGTCGCGTACCAGTGACGCAGGCTGGCCACGCTGGGATGGGTGGCGGCCGCCGGCAGGGCCCCGGTGGGCTCGCCCCTCCAGCGCTGCAGCCAGATGAGATCGGCGCCGAAGATGTGAGCGGCCGTGTCCCGCACCGAGGGGAAGCTGTTGCCCAGGTCGCGCAGGAACTGTTCGGCGCTCAGAGGGCTCACGGCGTTGAGCATCTCGCCGTTGGCCCAGTCGTGGTATGTGAAGAGGGCAACGATGTCCTGCCGGGTCATGCTCGCCTCCTCCATGGACGGTGGAATTCCTTGACTTTCAGGGCCCCCATGTTAAAAGTAAGCCCATCCTCGGCCCCGGCGGGGGGCCCGCCGCCCTCGGCGGGCCCGGCGCCCGCGCCCGCGGGCCGGCAGACCCGCGCCCCCCTCGCAGAGGGATCCGCCATGACCGTTGTGCAAGAGAACCGCCGTTCCCGCCGCATCCAGGTGCAGGGCGACGTGGATGCTACCGGGACCCCAACGTTCCAGGCCTCCGTGGTCAACCTCTCGCGCGACGGCGTGTGCGTGGAGCACGCGGCCAAGCTCGAGCCGGGCCAGGTATGCGAACTCCGGTTCCGCATCCCGCCGATGTCCTTCTCCGTGCGCGCGCGCGTCGTCTGGAGCAGCCCCCACCGGCAGGGCGGCGGCACGGGCCGCTTCCGCTCCGGAGCCGAGTTCGTGGACGTTTCGGAAGACGCCCGCGCTGCCATCGACGTGATCGTGGCCCGCCCGCCCGCCTGAGCCGGCGCCGCCGGTGCCCCCGCGCCGGGCCGCACGGCCACCGCGGAACCCCACCGACCTTACCCGTCCGGCCCGCTGCTCCCCCGGCCCGCGACGCCCGGGGGCTTAAACGGTGGCATCGAGTACACGAAAAGGCGGCCTCCGTCAAGGCGGGGGGCGGGAGGCCCCCTGTCCGGTCGCGCCCCCGGCGATCCGCGGCGGGGCGCCCCCGCAGGCGTTCCCTCTCGGGAGATGCGCACATGCCTCGACGCGCGCAGAGCGGTGTGGAGATGTTGCCGCGGCTGGCGGCCCTGTTCGACGCCTTCCCCTTCCACCGCGCGCTGGGCTTCCGGGTGGCGGCGCTCGATCCGGGCCGGGCCGCGCTGCGCGTGCCCTTCGCCCGACGCCTGACCTCGGCCTACGGAATCCACGGCGGCGTGGTGCTGGCCCTGGCCGATGCCGCCGGCGGGCTGGCCGCCTTCTCCGTGATGCGGCCCGGGCGCCGCGTGGCCACGGTGGAACTGAAGCTCAACTACGTGGCCCCGGCGGGCCAGAGCGGGCTGGAGGCGGTGGCGCGCGTGGTGCACCGGGGGCGCAGCACCGTGGTGAGCGACATCGAGGTGCGCGCCGCCGGCGTGCTGAAGGCCAAGGCCCTCGGCACCTACATGGTGTTGCACGAGCGGCGGACGCGCCGGCCCTCCCGTTGAGCCGGAGACGGGCCCGCCCGGCACGGCGTCAACGGCTCAGTTCGAAGTCGGGATAGGGGTAGTCGCCCGTCACCACGTCCACCACGGCGGGCGCGCCCGCGCCCAGCGCGGCGCGCAGCGCCGCCCCGAGGCCCGCCGGTTCCTCCACCCGCAGTCCCACCCCGCCGAAGCCCCGCGCCAAGGCCGCG
>DASPOZ010000295.1:0-4863 GCA_035625755.1 Candidatus Sulfotelmatobacter sp. | reverse complement strand
CCCGTCACCTCGGGCGCCATCTCAGTGGACGGGGCGGCGGTGGACCGGCCCCAGACCAACCTGGGTATCGTCTTCCAGAACCCGGTCCTCCTGGCCTGGCGCCGGGCCCTGGACAACATCCTGCTCCAGGTGGAGATGCGCGGGCTGGACCCGCGGGATTACCGGGAGAGGGCCCTTCAGCTCCTGGCCAGCGTGGGGCTGGAGGGGTTCGAGCACCGCTACCCCCACGAGCTGTCCGGCGGGATGCGGCAGCGCGTGTCGCTCTGCCGCGCCCTCATCCACGATCCGCCCCTCCTCCTGATGGATGAGCCCTTCGGGGCATTGGACGCGCTGACACGCGACCAGATGACGCTGGACATCCAGCGGGCCTGGGGGCGCGGCCAGAAGACCGTGCTGTTCATCACCCACTCCATCACCGAGGCGGTCTTCCTCTCCGATCGCATCATCGTCATGACGCCGCGCCCCGGCCGGATCGACACGGTCCTGGAAGTAGACCTGCCCCGGCCCCGCCGCCTGGCCGTGCGCGAGGACCCACGCTTCGCCGGGCTGGCGCGCGCCATCCGGGACCGGTTCATGGCCCACGGCGTGCTGCACGACCTGGAGCAGGGGGCGGGGTGATGCGGTGGCGCTGGTGGAGGGCGCCCGCCGTGACGGTCCTCGGCGTCGTCGCGCTGTGGGAGGCGGCGGTGGACGGGCTGCACCTGCCCGAGTACCTCCTGCCGGCCCCCAGCGGCGTCCTGGCGGCCCTGGCGGCCGAATGGCGCTACCTGGCCATCCACACCGGCGTGACGGTGTACGAGATCCTCTGGGGGTTCGTCCTCTCGATCCTGGTGGGGGTCCCTCTGGCCATGGTGGTCGTCTACTCCCCGCTCCTGGAGCGCGCCTTCTATCCCCTGCTGGTCGCGTCGCAGTCCGTCCCCAAGATCGCCATCGCGCCGCTCCTGATCTTCTGGGCCGGGCTCGGGATTTTCCCCAAGGTGCTGGTGGCCTTCCTCATCGCCTTCTTCCCCATCGTCATCGATACGGTGGTGGGGCTCCGGTCGGTGGAGCCGGAGATGCTTCACCTGGCCCGGTCCATGGGGGCGCCCGAGCGCCGGATCTTTCTGAAGATCCGCCTCCCCAATGCGCTCCCCAACATCTTCGCGGGACTGAAGGTGGCGGTGACGCTGGCGGTGGTGGGGGCCATCGTGGGAGAATTCATCCAGGCCGACCGGGGGCTGGGCTACGCGCTGCTCCAGGCGAACGCCATGCTCAACACCAGGCTGTCGTTCGCCACCATCCTCATCCTGGCGGCCATCGGGGTCCTGCTGTTCGGCTTCGTGGACGTGTTGGAACGCGCCCTGATACCCTGGCATGCCTCGCGGCGAACGGAGATGGCCGCTGGAACCCTGTAGCAGGCTGCTGAAAAGGGCCCATCTGCGGCGTTGGCGCGCTCGGGCGCTCGCTGCGACGTACCCGGAGTACGCCTCGCTCGGCCCTTCGCGCGCCGCCTTGCATCTGGACCCTTTTGAGCAGCCTGCGGGGCAGCGACTTGTCGGACTCACCAGGCTGAAAAAGGCCCAGCATCTCTCCCCGCTGCCCCGGCGGCAGCGGGTGGAGCGTTGGCGGGCTCGCGCGGCACTGCGACGTACGGCCCAGTACGCCTCGTGCCTCGCATCGGCCGCCGCCTTGCATCTGGACCTTTTTGAGCGGCCTGCAGAGGACGCGTTTTCGGGCGCCTGCCAAGGAGGGAGACCCATGAAGCGCCTTGCCGCCATCCTGTCAGCCGTGGCCGCCGTGCTCGCGCTCCTTTCGCCGCCGTCCGCTGAGGCCCAGCACAAGGTGGAGAAGGCGACGCTGCGGCTCAACTGGTACGCCTACGGCGAGCACGCGCCATTCGTGTACGGCCTCAAGAAGGGCATCTACGAGGCCGAGGGGATCGACCTCACCATCCTGGAGGGCAACGGGTCGGGGCCCGTGGTGCAGGCCATCGGCGCGGGGAGCGATCGGTTCGGCTACGCCGACGCCTACGCCATGGCCGGGCTGCTGGCCAAGGGCCTGCCGGTGAAGATGATCTCCGTGCCGGTCCAGACGAGCCCCCTGAGCATCATCTACTTCGCGGACAAGCCGATCAAGGGCCCCAAAGACCTGGAGGCCAAGAAGGTCTCCTTCACGGCGGGCGATTCCATCCACCAGGCCTTCCAGGCCCTCCTGAAGGTCAACGGCGTGGACAAGTCGAAGGTGCAGGAGGTCTATTTCGATCCGCGGGGGAAGATGGCCGCCGTCATGGCCGGGCAGGTGGACGCCATGGGAGGCTACTACACCACGCAGGCCGGCCAGCTCGCGGCGCAGACCGGGAAGAAGGTCTCCTATTTCCGCTATGCAGATTACGGGGTGAACGCGCTGGCCACCGGGCTGCTGGTCCATACCAAGTACCTGGCCGACCGGGACGTGAACTGCCGCATGGTGCGGGCCACCAGCAGGGCGTGGACCGAAGCGGCGAAGAACCCGGAGGAGGCCGCCCGGCTCCTGGTGGAGATGTTCCCCAAGGCCGGCGCGCTGGAGTTGAACCTGTCCCAGTGGAAGGATACCATCCTGCTGATGGAGACGCCGAATTCGAAGGGCAAGCCCTCCGGCTGGATGGCGACGGCGGACTGGGACAACCTTCTCACCCTCCAACGGACCTACGGCAACATCCAGACCAAGGAGCCCGGCGAGTACTACACCAACGAGTTCTTCGACTGCAAGTAATCCGGTCTCTGTGCCGGCGCGGACCCCGGCGCGTTGCGGCGCGCCGGGGGTTGCCGCTTCACGCCATGCCCTTTCCCGCCCTGGCGGCTGACGGCCGATGGCTGCAGGCCCCGCAGAAACCTTCGACGGCATCGTGATCGGCGCCGGGCACAACGGCCTGGTGCTGCAGGCATACCTGTGCCGGGCCGGCCTGCGGGTGCTGGCCCTGGAGCGGTCGCTGGAGGCCGGCGGCGGGCTGTGCACGGTGGAGGACAACCGGTGCCCCGGCTTTTATCACAACATCCACGCCGTGTTCCTGCGGGGGCTGGCCGCTTTGCCCTGGTACCGCGACCTGGCGCTGGAGGCCCGCGGCGTCCGCGCCGTGCAGCCGGCGCTGAACCTGGCCCTCCTCCCGGGCGACGGGCCGCCCCTGCGCTGGTACACGGACGAGGGGCGCACCTGTGCGGCGCTGGCCGAGCTGTCGCCCGCCGACGCGGCCGCCTGGCGCCGCATCGCCTCCGAGTACGCGCCGGTGGTGCAGGAGATCGTGGAGCCGGCGCTGGCCGCGCCCCCGCTGCCGCCCGAGCGGGAGCGCGCCCTGCTGGAACGGAGCGCCGCGGGCCGGGCCTACCTGGCCGTGGAGCCCCTGAGCCCCCGCGACTTCGTGGAGAAGCACTTCGAGCATCCTCTGGTGCGGGCCGCGCTGCTCTATCTCTGCGTGATCCGCGAGGTCGACGTGAACGCGCCGGGGCAGGGCGCCCTGGTCCCGGCGCTCATCGCGGGCCGCGTGAAGGCGCAGCTGGCCCTGGGGGGCTCCGCCGCCGTGGCGCGCGGCCTGGTGGCCGACGTGCACGCCCACGGCGGGGCGGTATGGGAGGGCGCGGCCGTCCGCCGCATCGTGGTGGAACGGGGGCGGGCGGCCGCCGTAGAGCTGGCGGACCGGCGGCGGGTCGGGGCGCGCGCTTTCATCGCCAGCAGCCTGAACCCCCAACAGACGCTGCTGGACCTGCTGGGCGGGGAGGGCCTGGACGCGGCCACGCGGGAGCGTGCGCGGGCCTACCGCTACCAGACCGTCGGGCCGCTCTTCGGCCTGCATTTGGCCCTGGAGGAGCCGCCCCGGTACGCCGGAGCGGCCGCCGGCGGCCCGGGCGACGATGTGGACCGGGCGTTCCTCACCCTCCTGGGGCTGCGGGGCCCCGAGGAGGTATATGCCCTCTATGCGGACCACGCGGCGGGCCGGCCGGCGGCCGTCCCCGTGATTTGGGGGACCGTCCCGACGACGCACGATCCCGGCCAGGCCCCGCCCGGCAAACACACCGCCTTCGTGTGGCAGAAGGTGCCCTACGCCCTCCACGGGGACGCGGCCAACTGGGACGCGGCCAAGGAAGGGCACGCGGCCGCCGTCCTCTCGCGATGGCGGGAATTCGCGCCCAACCTCACGGACCGGGCCATCCTGAACCGGTTCGCCCTCTCGCCCCTGGACACCGAGCGGCGGTTCCCCAATATGGCCGGGGGCGACCTGGGTGTGGGCTGGATGGGCCCGGGACAGCGGGGCGCGGACCGGCCGCTGCCGGGCCAGCGGCCCTACCGCACGCCGGCGCCGGGCCTCTATCTGTGCGGGGCGTGCACGCATCCGGGCGGGAACATCACGGGCCTGCCCGGCTACAATGCGGCGCGGGCCATCGCCGAGGACCTGGGCATCAGGCCCTGGTGGGACCCGCCGGACCTGGCGGAGCGATGGTCGCGCCTCTCGTGACCGCCAGGGGGATGCGATGGCGATCCTGACCCCGGAGGACTGCGCGCGCATCCACGACGGGAGCCTCGGGATCCTGGAGTCCGTGGGCGTGCGTGTGGACGACCCGGAGATCCTGGCGCTCCTGAAGCGGCACGGGGCGCGCGACGGCGCGGCGGCCGACACGGCACGCCTCCCGCGCGGCCTGGTGGCGGAGTGCTTGGCCGCGTGCCCGCCCGCGGCCCGCTTCGCGGACCGGCGGGGACAGGTGACGGCGGTGGGGCCGGAGGGAGGCACGCTCTTCTGGACGGGCAATGCCATTCATATCGCCGAGGGGCGCGCCCGCCGCGAGCTGCTCACGGCGGACCTGGCCCTGCTGAGCCGCCTGGCCGACGCCTGCCCCGAGGTGGACGGGATGGTGG
>DASPOZ010000294.1:0-4572 GCA_035625755.1 Candidatus Sulfotelmatobacter sp. | reverse complement strand
CGCCCTGGGGGCCATGGGCCTGGGGTTCGCCCAGGCCATGGGGGCCAAGCTGGCCTTCCCCGACCGCCAGGTGGTGCACCTCACGGGCGACGGGGACTTCGCCATGACGGCCGAGGACCTGGAGACCTGCGTGCGCGAGGGCATCAACGTGGTGTCCGTCGTCTTAGACGACGTGGGGTTCAACTCCCTGCGCACGTTCCAGCGCCACATGTACAAGGGCCGGATCATCGGCTCCGAGTACCGGGACGTGAACCTGGGCGCGCTGGCCGAGGTGTACGGCGCCCTGGGGGAGCGCATCACCGACCCCAAGGCGCTGGGGCCGGCCCTCCGCCGCATGCTGGAGGCGAACCGGCCGGCCGTGCTGGATGTGATGATCGATCCCATGCAGGAGCCGCCGCGGTTCTTTGAGATCCGCAAGTTCCTCGGCCTCACCAAGTAGCAGGCTGCTGAAAAAGGCCCAACATCTCTCCCCGCTGCCTCGGCGGCAGCGGGCGGGGCGTTGGCGCGCTCGGACAATTTCCCGCTGCCGACGTTGCGGCAGCGGTGGCGCTTCGGCGCACGTGCCCGCCCATTCCGCATTCCGCAATCCGCATTCCGCAATAGGAGGCGCCGCCTTGCATCTGGACCTTTTTGAGCAGCCTGCCCCAAGCCAGAATGCGATGAACCGGTCGCATCACCGGGCAGATTGCGCTTGACGGCCAGCCGGCTGCCGGGGTATTCTGTGGAAAATACGGCGTTCTTCAGAGCGAACGATGGCCGCAACGCGCGACACGGAAGCCCATAGCCCGCTGGTCCCGGCGGTGGACCGGGCGGTGACCCTCCTGCGCCTCCTCCAGGACGGCGGGGGCGGGCACGGCGTCTCCGAGCTCAGCCGCAAGGCCCGCCTGCACAAGAGCACCGTGCACGACATCCTGCACACCCTCTGCCACCACCACCTCGTGGAGCAGGACCCCGCCACCAGGCGCTTCCGCCTGGCCGCCGGCCTCCTGGAGTTCAGCGCCCACGTGCGCGAGCGGCTGGACCTGCGGCGCGCGGCCCGCGCGCATCTGGGGGAGCTGGTCCGCGCCACCGGCGAGACGGTCTTCCTGGGCACCTTCGACGGCGACCACGTGATGATCGTGGACAAGGAGGAGTCCGCCCACGACCTGAAGATCACCTCGCCCGTGGGCCGCCGCATCCCCTACTGCGCCGGGGCCTTCGGGAAGGTCTTCCTGGCGGCCCTGCCGCCGGCCGAGCGGGACCGGCTGCTGCGGCGCCGCCCCCTGCGGGCCTTCACGGCCCGCTCCGTCACCGATGCGGCCGCCTACGTGCGGGAGCTGGCCCGCGTGCGCCGCGACGGCTTCGCCCTGGACGACGAGGAGTACCTGGACGGCGTCCGCGCCGCCGCCGCCCCCATCGTGGACGGGGCCGGCCGCGTGGTGGGCGCCCTGAGCGTGGTGGGGCTGAAGGCGCGCCTGAAGGCGCCGACCTTCCGCGCCCTGGGCCCGCAGGCGGCCGCGGCGGCCCGCGCCGTCTCGGAACGCCTGGGGGCCACCCGCTACCCGGCCTGGGACGGCATCGCCTCGACCGCCACGCTCGAAGGAGCCCCGGCATGAAGCAGCTCATCACCTTGAACGTCAACGGCGAAGACCGCGAGGTGGCGGTGGAGGTCCACCACACCCTGCTGGAGGTCCTGCGCGAGGAACTGGAGCTCACCGGCACCAAGCACGGGTGCGAGCTGGGGGAGTGCGGCACCTGCGCCGTGCTGGTGGACGGGGAGCCGATCCTTTCCTGCCTGGCGCTGCCCGTCGAGATGATCGGGCGCAAGATCGTCACGGTGGAGGGCCTGGCGGACCGCGGGCGGCTCCACCCCCTGCAGGTGGCCTTCGCCGAGCTGGGCGCGGCCCAGTGCGGCTACTGCATCCCGGGGATCCTGGTCACGGCCAAGGCCCTGCTGGATCGCACCCTCACCCCCGCCCGCCAGGAGATCCGCGAGGCGCTGGCCGGCAACCTGTGCCGCTGCACCGGCTACACCAAGATCCTGGACGCGGTGGAGCTGGCGGCGCGGCGGATGCGTGATGCCTCCCCCGAGCCCCGGCCCGCGGCCCGCGCGCCCCGCGTGGGCGGCCTGGTGGAGGTGGAGGACCCCGCGCCCCAGCCGGGCCCCGTCACGCTGGGGATGCCCCGGTAAAGATACGTTTTGAGTTTATCGTTTGTCGTCTGTGGTTCAACCAAAGACCACAAACGACAAACTACAAACCGCGCGACGCGCGAGGTGTGACCATGGCCGATGTGCTGAACGTGGTGGGCAAGCCGCTGATGAAGGTGGACGCCATGGCCAAGGTCAGCGGCGAGACCAAGTTCGCCGACGACCTGGAGCTGCCCCGCCTCCTCTACGCCAAGCTGCTGCGCGCCATCCACCCCCACGCCCTGATCCGGCGGGTGGATGTCTCGCAGGCCCTGGCCCTCCCCGGCGTGGTGGCCGTGATCACGGGCGAGGACCTGCCCATCAAGTTCGGCATCCTCCCCGTGAGCCAGGACGAGCACGCCCTGGCCCGGGACAAGGTGCGCCACGTGGGTGACCCGGTGGCCGCCGTGGCCGCCACCGACGAGGAGACGGCGGAGAAGGCCACCGAGCTGATCCGGGTGGACTACGAGGAGTTGCCCCCCATCATGTCCATCCAGGACGCCCTGCAGAACCCGGGCGTCCGCATCCACGACTACGGGGAGGGGGGCAACATCCACAAGTTCGTCTCCCTGGAGTTCGGCGACGTGGCCGAGGGCTTCGCCCAGGCCGATCACGTGCGCGAGGACACCTTCTACTTCGAGGGCAACACCCACCTGCCCATGGAGCAGATGTCCGCCACGGCGCACTTCGCGTCCGACGGGAAGCTCACCCTCTGGTCCTCCACGCAGACGCCCCACTACGTGCACCGGGCCCTGGCCAAGGTGCTGGAGATGCCGGCCAGCCACATCCGGGTGATCGCCACGCCCCACGGGGGGGGCTTCGGCGGCAAGTCGGACCCCTTCAGCCACGAGATCGCCGTCTGCAAGCTGTCCATGCTCACCGGCCGCCCGGTGAAGATCACCCTGAACCGCGAGGAGGTCTTCTACGTGCACCGGGGGCGCCACCCGGTGCTCATGTGGGTGAAGACCGGCGTGAGGAAGGACGGGGCCATCACGGCCATGCACTTCCGGTCCTTCCTGGACGGCGGGGCCTACGGCAGCTACGGCGTGGCCAGCACCTTCTACACGGGTGCCCTGCAGACGACGTCCTACAAGATCCCCCGCTACAAGTTCGAGGGCGTGCGGGTCTTCACCAACAAGCCGGCCTGCGGCCCCAAGCGCGGGCACGGAACGCCGCAGCCCCGCTTCGCCCTGGAGGTGCACCTGGACAAGATCGCCGCCGACCTGGGGCTGGATCCCGCGGAGATCCGCAAGAACCACGTTGTGGACGAACAGAGCATGACCGTGAACCACCTCACCATCACCACCTGCGGGCTCCGCGAGTGCATCGACGCCGTGCTGGAGCGGTCCCGCTGGTACGAGCGGCGGGGGAAGCTGCCGCGCGGGCGGGGCCTGGGCCTGGCCGCCAGCGCCTACATCACCGGGGCGGGCCTTCCCATCTATTGGAACAACATGCCCCACTCGGGGGTGCAGATCAAGGTGGACCGGGGCGGGGGCGTGGCGGTGTTCTGCGGCAGCACGGACATCGGCCAGGGATCGGATTCGATCCTCGCCTACATCGTGGCCGAGGTCCTGGGCATCGAACCCGGCGACATCCGCGTGGTCACGGCGGACACGGACCTCACGCCCGTGGACCTGGGGAGCTTCTCCAGCCGCGTCACCATCATGACGGGAAACGCGGCCCTGCAGGCGGCCGGCCGGCTCAAGGCCCTGCTGGTGGAGGCGGCGGCGGAGAAGCTGGGCGTGCCGGCCGAGCGGCTGGAGCTGGCCGGCCGCCGGATCTACGACCGGGACGAGCCGTACAAGGGGATCCCCTTCACCGAGGCCGCCAACCTGGCCGAGGCCAAGCACGGCACCCTGGGGTCCGTGGGCAGCTACTGGCCCCCCAAGCGGGGCGGCAAGTTCCGGGGCGCCGGCGTGGGCCCCACGCCCGCCTACACCTACTCGGCCTGCGTCACGGAGGTCACCGTGGACGCGGAGACGGGCGAGGTGCGGCCCGAGAGGGTCTGGGTCGCCCACGACTGCGGCAAGGCCATCAATCCCCTCCTGGTCGAGGGGCAGGTGGAGGGGAGCATCTACATGGGGCTGGGCGAGATCCTCATGGAGGAGCAGGTGTTCCGCAAGGGCCTGCACAAGACCCCCTCCATGCTCGACTACAAGAGCCCCACCACGCTGGAGACGCCGGAGATCGAGACCGTGCTGGTGGAGACGCACGACCCGGAGGGCCCCTTCGGCGCCAAGGAAGCCGGCCAGGGCCCGCTGCTCCCGATCATCCCCTCGGTGACCAACGCCGTGTACGACGCCGTCGGCGTCTGGGTGGACGAGGTGCCGTGCCTGCCGGAGAAGGTGCTGCGCGCCCTGGACGAGAAGGCCAAGGGCGGCCCCGGCCGCTACGGCCCCGCCGCC
>DASPOZ010000293.1:0-5837 GCA_035625755.1 Candidatus Sulfotelmatobacter sp. | reverse complement strand
CATCACCCGCGATGGTCCTGCGACTGGACCAGGCCGGGTGCCTCCCCAACACTCCGGGCCGGGGCGCGGAGCCGATCCACAAACAGGCTGCTGAAAAAGGCCCACCGCTTCATTGCGAAATGCGGATTGCGGAATCCGCGCGCCGGCTTGCAGCAGGACCTTGTGAGCCGCCTGGGCAAAAGAGGGTCTTTCAGCGTCCTGCTAATGCTGCAGGCACTCCAGGATCTGGCTGGCCCGCTGCGCTCCCGTGGGGTAATTGGGGGCGATCCGTGCCTCCCCCTGCTGCCGGTAGAACTGCATCGCGGCTTCCACCGCGCCCCGCGCCTGCCCGCGCAGGTCGGTGGTCGCCCGGCAGTCGGCCTCCAGGATATCTCGGGGCGAAATCCAGCTGGTGTCGTACGGGTTGCTCGGGTTCGGCTGCCGGGGCACCGGGCCCCGGGTCACCAGCATGGTGGCCTGCGCGCGCTCGTAGGCGCACACGGACCGCCCCACCTTGACGCAAAGCTCGGGACTATAGTAGATGACGGGCCCCTTGGCGTCCCACGAGACCACGGCGACCTGCTTCAGGTCTTGCACCGCCACCTCCCGCACCTGGACGCACCCGCCCGCCATCGCGCCGACCATCAAGGACATCGCCACCGCCATCCACGACCCCTGACGCATTGAAATCCCCCCGAGGGTCCGCCGCGCCGCCCGAGCGGCGCCCATAAAGACGAGGGGCCCGGCGCTCCCCCGCCGGGCCCCTCACCTCAACGCTGACCGCCTTCACGATTCGTCGCAAGGAACGCCCAACCTTCCCAACGGCCGAGCGGCTCCCCTCGAACAGGCTGCTGAAAAAGGCCCAGCATCTTTCCCCGCTGCCGACGGAACGGCAGCGGGTGAGGCGTTGGCGCGCTCGCGCGGCGCTGCGACGTACGGACCCAGTACGCCTCGCGCCTCGCCTCGCGCGCCGCCTTGCATCTGGACCTTTTTGAGCAGCCTGGGGAAAGGAGGGTTCTTTACCAGCTAGGTCCCCATCTCCCATGATTCCAGGTACCGGCGCTGCTCGGGGGTGAGGGGATCGATGGCCACGCCCATGGAGCGGAGCTTGAGCCGGGCGATCTCGCGGTCGATCTCCAGCGGCACCCGGTACACCTGCTTCTCCAGCCGCCCCGCGTGCTTCACGGCGTACTCCGCCGCCAGGGCCTGGTTGGCGAAAGACATGTCCATCACGGCGGCCGGGTGTCCCTCCGCGGCGGCCAGGTTGATGAGCCGTCCCTCGCCCAGCACGTAGATCCGCCGCCCGTTGCGGAGGGTGAATTCCTCCACGAAGTCGCGGATGGGGCGACGCCTGCGCGCCATCTTGGCCAGCGTCTCCAGGTCCAGCTCGACGTTGAAGTGGCCGGAGTTGCATACGATAGCACCGTCCGGCATGGCGGCGAAGTGCTCCTTCCGGATCACATGGATGTTGCCGGTGACGGTGACGAAGATCTCGCCGGCCCGGGCCGCGTCGCGCATCCGCATCACCCGGTACCCGTCCATCACGGCCTCCAGGGCGCGCAGCGGGTCCGTCTCCACCACGATGACGTTGGCCCCCAGGCCCCGGGCCCGCAGGGCCACGCCTCGGCCGCACCAGCCGTAGCCCACCACCACCACCCGCCGGCCCGCCACCAGGCGGTTGGTGGCCCGCAGGATCCCGTCCATGGTGCTCTGGCCGGTCCCGTAGCGGTTGTCGAAGAGGTGCTTGGTGTCCGCGTCGTTGACGGCGATGATGGGGTACCGGAGCACGCCCTCCCGTTCCATGCTGCGGAGGCGGATCACGCCGGTGGTGGTCTCCTCGGTTCCGGCGATGATGTGCCGGACCAGGTCCGTCCGCTCCGAGTGGATGATGCCGATGGTGTCCGCCCCGTCGTCCATGGTGAGGTTGGGCTTGAGGTCCAGGGCGCTGTTGATGTGCTTGTAGTAGGTGGCCTTGTCCTCTCCCTTGATGGCGAAGGTGCTGATCCCCAGGTGCTTCACCAGGGCGGCGGCCACGTCGTCCTGAGTGCTCAGGGGGTTGGAGGCACACACGGCCACGCGGGCCCCTCCCGCCTGGAGGGTGCGCATCAGGTTCGCCGTCTCCGACGTCACGTGCAGGCACGCCGAGACGCGGACCCCCTTGAGCGGTTTCTGTCGGGCGAACCGTTCCTCGATGAGCCGGAGCACCGGCATCTCGGCCCCGGCCCATTCGATGCGGAGCCGCCCCTTCCCTGCCAGCTTGATGTCCTTGATGTGATAATCCACGCTTCCTCCAAACGCCGACGCGCCCCTGTGACGCGCTCCAGTCGGCTCCTGATTGACTTTGTCCGGGGAGGCCGCTCAAAACGGCCCAGATGCAAGGCGGCGCGTGAGGCCGGGTACCCACCCGAGGTGGGTCGGAGGCGTACGTGGTAGGTACGCCGCAGCCCACCCGCTGCCGCCGAGGCAGCGGGGTGGAATGTTCGAGCGCGCCGACGCCGCAGATGGGTCGTTTTGAGCAGCCGCTAGGCGCCCAGGCGGCCCGCCTCCTTCTTCAGGAAGTCGGCGCGGTCCGTCCGCTCCCAGGTGAACTCGGGCTCGCTGCGGCCGAAGTGGCCGTAGGCCGCCGTCTTCTTGTAGATGGGCCGGCGCAGGTCCAGGGATTTGATGATGCCGGCCGGCGTCAACTCGAAGTGCTTGCGCACCAGCTTGTTGAGCTGCCCGTCGGGGATCTGGCCCGTCCCCTTGGTGTCCACCATCACGGACACCGGCTCGGCCACGCCGATGGCGTAGGCGATCTGGACCTCGCACTTCTCCGCCAGGCCGGCCGCCACGATGTTCTTGGCGATGTACCGGGCCACGTAGGAGGCCGACCGGTCCACCTTGGTGGGGTCCTTGCCCGAGTACGCGCCGCCCCCGTGGCTCCCCACGCCGCCGTAGGTGTCCACGATGATCTTGCGGCCGGTGAGCCCCGTGTCCCCGTGGGGGCCGCCCCGCACGAAGCGCCCCGTGGGGTTGATGTGGTAGATGATGCGCTCCGGGTCCAGCCAATCCCGCGGCAGGACCGGGAGGATCACCTTCTCGATCACGTCCTCCTTGATCTGCTTCAGGGTGACCTCGGGGCTGTGCTGGGTGGAGACCACCACCGTGTGGACGCGGCTGGGCTTCCCGTCCACGTACTCCATGGTGACCTGGGACTTCCCGTCGGGGCGGATCCAGTCCAGGATCTCCTTGCGGCGCACCTCGGCCAGGCGCATGCAGATCTTGTGGGCCAGCATGATGGGGGCCGGCATCAGCTCCGGCGTCTCGCGCGAGGCGTACCCGAACATGAGCCCCTGGTCCCCCGCCCCCTCGATGTCCACCCCCAGGGCGATGTCGGCCGATTGCTCCTGGATGGCGGTGACGACCCCGCAGGTCTCGTAGTCGAACCCGTACTTGGCCCGGGTGTACCCCACGTCCCGGATGGTCTCGCGCACCACCCTGGGGATGTCCACATAGCACTTGGTCGTGATCTCGCCGGCCACGATGGCCAGCCCCGTGGTCACCAAGGTCTCGGCGGCCACGCGGCCGTAGGGGTCCTGTGAGAAGACGGCGTCCAGTATGGCGTCCGAGATCTGGTCGGCGATCTTATCCGGGTGACCCTCGGTCACCGACTCCGACGTGAAGAGGAATGCTTTCGGCGGCATGGCGCGTGTCTCCTTCGTCTTGACGGTTGCGCTGGCGGATGCCGGGAGAAGATAGCACAGGCGGGGCGTCCGGCCAAGGAAAACCCGCTGGTTAGCGGGCTGCTGGAAAAGGCCCAGCATCTCTCCCCGCCGCCGACGGTACGGCGGCGGGTGAGGCGTTGGCGCGCTCGAACATCACTGCCCGCCGCCTCGGCCGCAGCAGGTGGGCTGCGACGTACCGGCCCTCCCATTCCGCATTCCGCATTCCGCATTCCGCAATGGGCTGCACCGCCTGGCATCTGGGCCTTTTTGAGCAGCCTGCGCAAACGGGGTTTATCAGCGACCTGTCAGACCCCGTAGCGGGCCAGGGCCTCGGCCCACAGGCCCTGCGCCTTGAGGATCAGGTCCAGCACCTCGCGGACCGCCCCGCGGCCCCCGGCCCGCCGCGTCACGTAGTGGGCGGCCGCCCGGGCCTCGGGCGCCGCGCCCGGCACCGCCACGGCCAGGCCGGCGCGGGCGAAGAGGGGCAGGTCGGTGACGTCGTCGCCGACGCAGGCCACCTGCGCGTCCGCCAGGGCGTGGCGCGCCAGCAGCTCCCGGTAGGCGGCCAGCTTGTCCTTGGCGTTCTGCACCACGTCGGCGATGCCCAGCTCCTCGGCGCGCCGGGCCACCACCTCGGAGGTGCGCCCGGTGAGGATGGCGGTGCGCAGGCCGGCGCGGTGGAACATCTTCACGCCGTGGCCGTCCCGCACGTCGAAGGCCTTGAGCTCCATCCCGCCCGTGCCGTAGATGATCCGGCCGTCGGTGAGGACGCCGTCCACGTCCAGGATCACCAGGCGCACGGCGCGGGCGCGCGCCAGCACGTCGGGGGCGACGCGGCGCATCCTACACGACCCCCGCCTTCAGGAGATCGTGCAGGTGGATCACCCCCTCGGGCCGTTCCGCCCCGTCCACCACCAAGAGGGACGTGATGCTGTGGTGCTCCATCACCTGTACGGCGCGGGCCGCCAGGGCCTCCCGCTCGATGCGCTTGGGGTTCCGCGTCATGCAGTCGGCCACGGGGCGGTGGACCACATCATTGAAGCGCTGCATGGCCCGGCGCAGGTCGCCGTCCGTCAGGATGCCGGTCAGGCGCCCCCCGCCGTCCACCACGGCGGTCATCCCGAGGCGCTTGCCCGTGATCTCCAGGATCGCCTCCTGCATGGAGGCCGTCTCGGCCACCACCGGCAGCCGGTCCCCGGTGTGCATCAGGTCCTGCACGCGCAGGAGCAGGCGGCGCCCCAGCGCCCCCGCCGGGTGCAGCAGGGCGAAGTCCTCCGGCCGAAACCCGCGCTCCTCCAGCAGGGCGACGGCCAGGGCGTCCCCCATGGCCAGCGCCGCCGTGGTGCTGGCGGTGGGCGCCAGGTTCAGGGAGCAGGCCTCCTCCGCCACCCCCACATCCAGCCAGACGTCGCTCTGCTGGGCCAGTGTGGACTGCCCGTTGCCCACCATGGCCACGAGGGGGAGGCCGAACCGCTTCATGGAGGGCAGGAGGTCCAGCAACTCCTGCGTCTCCCCGCTGTAGGAGAGGGCCACCACCACATCGCCCCGCGCCAGCATGCCCAGGTCTCCGTGCGCCGCCTCGGCGGGGTCCAGGTAGAGGGCCGGCGTCCCCGTACTGGCCATGGTGGCGGCGATCTTCCGCGCCACCAGCCCCGATTTCCCCATCCCGGTGCATACCACGCGCCCCTCGCACGCCGCCAGGATCCCCAGGGCCCGCGCGAACCGCTCGTCCACCCGGGCCGCCAGGGCCTGCACGGCGGCCCCTTCGATGCTGACCACCCGCCGGCCGATGGCCAGGATCTCCTCCGCAGGGAGATGCCGTCGCCGATTCCCGATCACGCGCAACTCCTCTCGCCCGTTCCCGGTTCCCGGCCTCCGGTTCCGGGTCGTTCCCTCCGGATTCCCGGACCTTCGGCATGCGAATCGGGAACGGCGAACTGGGAACTGGGAACCACCGCGATAGCCAGGGCGGCGAGGAACCAGAACAGGACCACCGGATCGTCCGTGAAGTAGTTGTTGGTCATGGCGCGCACGGGGAACGCCAGGGCCATGGCCAGCACGCCCGCCGTGACCGCCCGCGGGTAACCGGGCGGGGCCGCCCGCCACGCGCGCCACAGGACCACCAGGAGCGCCGCCAGAAGCCACAGGAACAGG
>DASPOZ010000292.1:0-8454 GCA_035625755.1 Candidatus Sulfotelmatobacter sp. | reverse complement strand
TCACGGCCCGGAAACTCTGCGGTAGATTTCCGCCGCTCGTCCCCACAACTCGAATCCGGAGGCGCCTTCGGGAAGACGCTCCCGGCGACCGATCACGAGGGCCCCCTCCAGGGAAAGCCTCTCCTCGATCCTGCGCAGGGTTTCGCGCTGCAGCGCATCATCGAAATAGGTGAAGGCGAGGTTCCGGCAGAGGACGAGGTGGAACCGTTCGTCCGGTGCCGCCACCCGAAGGTCTTGCTCCAGGAAAGTCACCGGCGCACGGAACGCCTCACGCACGCGAAACCCGTGCGCCGCGGGGACGAGGGCCGCCGCCAGCAGCTCCTCGGGAAGCTCCTTGAGGTTGCCGGCGGGGAAGCAGCCCTCCACCGCCCTTTCGATGGCGTGGGGATCGGCATCGGTCGCCAGGATCTTCAGGCCGAGGGCCGGGAACTGGTGCGCCAGGCGGAGCCTCCAGAGCACGGCCAGGGTATAGGGCTCCTCCCCGGCGGCGCACCCGGCGCTCCAGCACCGCACATCCGCTTCGCCCCGGAGGGCCACCGCCCGTGCCAGGTCCGGCAGGACGTCCCGCTCCAGGCACTGGAAGACTCCCTTGTCCCGGTAGAAACGGGAAATGGAGATCCGGCACAGGGCGTCCAGCACACGCCACTCCGCCGGGTGCCCCTCCAGGTAGGCGCGGTACGCGGGAAGGTCCCGGAGGCCCAACGCGGCGATCCGGCGGTCGATTCGCCGGCACACCTGGCGTCGGACCTTCCGGAAGCCCGGCCAGCGCAGCCGCAGCTTGGGCAGGCACCATTGGAGGAACAGGACGCAGTCCGAATCTTTCATGGCGGCGCACCCCGTTCCCGCTTGGGGGGGTCGAGACGCCGGACCTGCCCGCGGCGCGGCGGGAAGCGGGTCGGGGAGGGCGAGCGCTCCGGGCGCAGCCGCCGCCGGCGCGTGCGTCCGCCCCTGCCGCGCCTGAAATGCAGGGTGACCAACGGCGTCAGTCACCTGTCGCGCTATGTCAGGGGCGGGGCGGGGAGGGCCGCGGCGCACCAGGCAAAACACCGTCCGGCAGAGGTCGGGGCCGCGCAGACGCGCTTGGCCTGCGCTTTGCTTTGGTCTTGGTTCACACAGGACCCTCTCCAAGGAGCCTGGGCCGCCATGACGCTCGAACGGGTCTGCTCCCAATGCGCGTACCTGACCACGCGCCCTGTGGACCGCTGCCCGATCTGCGACGTGCCCCTTCGCCAGCGCGAGAGGGCCTGGTCGGGTACGCGTCGGGCCGTCCGCGTCCCGCTTCCGCCGATGGTGAACGGCGACCTGAACGGCCTGGTGCCGGTGACGGTGGTTGACCTCAGCCCGCTGGGGGCCCGCCTGCAACACGCCGAGCCCCTGCTGCCAAAGCACCCCTGCCTCCTGACCTTCGCCGTGCCGGAGGGGGGGCCACTCCGCCTCCCGGGAAATATCGTGTGGACGAGGGCGTATCTCTTCGAGCCCGAGTCCGGTGAGACGAAGTGGCTCTACCACTCGGGCATGGAGTTCCTTGACGTGACCCAGGCCGCGGCGGAGGACCTGGGCGCGTACCTCCACCGGGTGACGGGCGGCCTCGGGTCCTTGTCCGGCGCGGTGGCGCTCCGCGAGGTCTGACCCCTCCACCCTTTCCCGATCCACTCCTGTGACCGAACCCACGGGGAACCCGTTGCCCGGCGGTCTCCCCGGCGGACACCCGATGCATCCCCCGCCCTGCCCGTTGGTTTCCCGCGGCTCCAGCCGGCCCCATCCCCGCCGGGCCCGGCTCCCCTTAATATGCCGAAAGACCCGTTTTCTCCCAGGCTGCTCAAAAAGGTCCAGATGCAAGGCGGCGCGCGATGCGGGGCGCGAGGCGTACGCGGTCGGTACGTCGCAGCGCCGCGCGAGCGCGCCAACGCCGCAGATGGGCCTTTTTCAGCAGCCTGCTAATCCAGGAAGCTCAGGTCCACCGCCTGGTCCACGGCCACCGCCTTCGGCATGTACCCGTTGGCCACGAACCACTGGATCTGGTCGGCCAGGCTGGCCAGGTTCGGCCTGCCGTTCGGGTCCTGATGCTGCGGGATGGCGGCCTCGATGGTTTTCGCCGGGACCTTGGTGTACTTCTCGAGGATGGCCAGGACCTCGGGGTCGTGGATCCCCCGCTCGACGTAGAATCGGCAACCCTTGAGGTACGCGTTCATCCACCGCTGGGCCGTGGGGCGCCGCTCCTTGATGAATGTCCCCGAATACATGATCACGCCGATCTGGACCGCCCCCAGGCCCTTCACCTCCTCCGGCGTCCGGAACCGCACGGCCATGTTCTGCGCCACGAAGTTGGCGCCCCAGGGTTCGTTCACCTGCGCGGCGTCGATGGCCTTGGTCTGGTAGGCGGTGAGTTGCTGGGGGGCGGCCATATAGGTGACGTCGAAATCCCGGATGGTCAGGCCCACCTCCTCGGCCATCTTGCCCATCAGGTAGTCCTGGATGCTCCCCTTGGCGAAGATGGCGACCTTCCGCCCCTTCAGGTCCCGCACGCTCCTCACCTGCCCGCCGTCCACCAGGTCCTTGCGCACGGTGAGGTACACGTAGCCCCGCCCGGGCCCCGTCTGGCCCTTATCCGCCACGATGCGGAAGCCCGCCCCCTGGGCGATGGCGTTGAAGAAGCCGGCGCTGGCTCCCCCCACGGCGACCTCCAGCTCGCCGGCCGTGAGGCCCGGGAGTGTCTTGGCGGCGGAGGCG
Organism: Candidatus Sulfotelmatobacter sp.; assembly: GCA_035625755.1. Classification (GTDB taxonomy): domain Bacteria; phylum Methylomirabilota; class Methylomirabilia; order Methylomirabilales; family DASPOZ01; genus DASPOZ01. The sequence goes on along the minus strand of DASPOZ010000292.1, from coordinate 5,724 downwards.
AAGGTGGCGATCTCGTTCCGGAGCCCCTGCTCCTTGAAGTAGCCCTTTTCCAGCGCCACGTACACGCCCACGTTGCCCAGGGCCAGAAGGTCGCCGAGCTTCACGACCGCCTCCTGGGCCCGGGCGGCCGGCGGCGAATGCCACGCCGATACCGCCGCAAGGGTCAGGGCCCAGAGGGCGAACCCGGGTCCTCTCGCGCGCTGTTTGGTGCCCATGGCGAGCCTCGCTATTCCACGCGCAGGGACCTTGCCGCGGCGGGCCCGGGGCATCCGCGGCCGGGCGCGGGACGGGGACCCTGGTCGTGCGCCGGCCGTCGCAGCCCGTCCGCTGGCGCCGGAGCAGCGGGAAGAGACGTGCGGACGCGCCGACGGCGCGTCCGGTGCCGCCGTGTGGGCGGCGGGGAGCGATCGGGCCTTCCTGCCCGCCTTTGGCGGGTTTCCTCGGCCTGCTAGGGTGCCCGCCAGATGACCCGCCCCGTCTTGTCGAAGAGGAGCAGGGAAGAGGCCTGGCGCTTCTCGGTCGTCCCGGGCTTCCCCCCCTCCAGTTCCGTGTGGCCCAGGATCGCCCGGCTCGTCCGGTTCTCGTCGAAGAGGGCCAGCGCCGGGGACCCGTCCGGCTCGACGTCGAGGAGGGAACGGAGCCTCCCGGACGCGTCGTAGAAGAAGAGGCCCATGGGACCATTGTCGATGGCGTTGAGGACCATGCGTGAGGCGCGCTGTCTGTCGGAGAAGGCCAGCGTGGACGACCCGTCGTGCGCCAGGAAGAGCGTCATGCGCCGGCTGCCGTTCCTGTCCGTGAACGTGAGGCTGGGCCGCCCGTCCGCCTGGGTGTGCAGGACCACGCCCCCCTTCCCCCCCGCCTCGGTCAGGCTGAGGCCCGCCACGTCGCCCAGCAGGCCCAGGCTGGCCCGCGTGTTCCCGCCCGCGTCGCGCATCTCCAGGTGCGGCGAGCCGTCGGCCCCGGCGTGCAGCACCGCGCGCACCTTCCCCCCCGCGTCCCGCAGGACGAACTGCTCGGCCTCCACGGTCCTGCCCCCGTTGCCGGGCGCCGCCTGCCCCAGCAACACCACGGCAGCCAGTGCGGCCAGCACCATGGCGCCCGCACGCCGCCAGCGGCGGTTCTCGCGCTCCAGGCGGGCCAGACGCTCCCCCAGGACCTGCAGGTCTCGCTCATGCATCGGGCTCTCCTTCTTCCGGCACCGTTGACGGGGCGAGGCCGCGCCGCGGCTCAGACGGGGTTGCGGAGGGGCCGGCCGCGCAACGCCCGCCGCGCCTCCTGGGCCGCCATCCGCCGGAGCCTCCGTTCGGAGGCCTCCGAGTACCAGGCCATGTGCGGGGTGATCAGCGCGTTCGGGCAGGAGAGCAGCGGGTGGTCGGGGGGCGGCGGCTCGCCCGGCAGCACGTCCAGCGCGGCCCCCGCCAGGCGCGCCGAGCGCAGGGCCTCCGCCAGCGCCGCGCCGTCCACCAGCTCGCCGCGGGCCGTGTTGATCAGGTACGCGGTGGGCTTCATGGCCGCCAGCTGGGGCGCGCCGATGAGATTCCGCGTCTCCGGCGTCAGCGGCATGTGGAGCGAGAGGAGGTCCGCGGCGCCCAGCAGCTCGGGGAACGACACGAGGCGCACGCGGCGGGGGGCGCCGGCGGCCGACACGTATGGGTCGCAGGCGAAAACGCGGAACCCCAGCGCGGCCGCCTTGGCCGCCACGGCCCGGCCGATGCGCCCCAGACCGGCCACCCCGAAGGTCGTGTCGGGCACCGCCTGGATGGGGCGGAGGGGGGCCACCTTCCACTCGGCGCGCCGGGCGAGGGCCGTGGCGGGAAGGAGCTTGCGGAGGCAGGCCAGGGCCAGGGCCACGGCGTGGGTGGCCACCTCCTCCACGCCGTAGTCGGGCACGTTGGCCAGGGCGATCCCTCGCGCCCTGGCCGCGCCCAGGTCCACGTTGTCCAGGCCCACCCCGTACCGCACGATGGCCCGGCACGCGGTCAGGCCCTCGATCACCTCGGCGGAGCAGGCGGCCTGCGTGCCCAGCAGGATGGCCGCCGCGTCGCGCGCCGCGGCCAGGAGATCCGGCGTGGACGTCCCGGCGGCCGCCGCCAGACGGACGCCAGGCCCCAGGACCTCCTGCTCGATCCCCAGGTCCTTCCCCCAGCGGGCGCCCAGCACGGCCACGGTCTCTTGCGCGCGTCGGCGGCCCCGGGGCTTCATGAATGCGTAACCTAGCACAGGCCCTCCGCGCGTCGCAAGAAATGCCCCCCCTGCGCGGGGCCGTGCCGGAGCGCCACGCGGCGCGAGGGCCGCGAAGCTCCTTGCCCGATGGCCGCCTGCCGTGGCATCCTTCCCGAGGGCGTGAAGGGGCCCGCCGCCTTCCCGGCGGGCCGGCGCCGTGACCGCGCCCCGATGGTGGGGCGGGCCCGGGGCCGATGGTGTGGGTGCGCGGGGTCGCATAGCCCTGCGGGGCCGGAGGGGGCCCCGGGGCCTTGGAGGTGGGGGCGGCATGCTGGCAGGATGGTACGAGAAGATTGGGCCGGCGGCAGAGGTCATCGAGATCGGCCAGATGTCGGCCCCCGAGGCGGGGCCGGGCGAGGTGCGGGTTCGATTGTCTGCGTCGGGGGTCAACCCCTCCGACGTGAAGCGCCGGGCCGGGTGGCGGGGGCAACCCATCGCCTATCGCCGGATCATCCCCCACAGCGATGGCGCGGGGGTCATCGATCAAGTCGGACCTGGCGTCCCGCCCGCACGTCTCGGCGAGCGCGTGTGGGTCTACAACGGCCAGTGGCAGCGGCCCTTCGGGACGGCCGCGGAGCACATCGCCCTCCCGGCCTCGCAGGCGGTCCGCCTGCCGGATGGTCTCGGATTCGTCGAAGGGGCGTGCCTGGGCATCCCGGCCATGACCGCCCATCGCTGCGTCTTCGCCGATGGCCCGGTGGCCGGCCAGACGGTGCTGGTCACCGGGGGCGCCGGGGCCGTCGGCCACTATGCGGTTCAGCTCGCCCGGTGGGGCGGGGCCACCGTGATCGCCACCGTCAGTTCCGAGGGCAAGGGCGCGCACGCCAGGGCGGCGGGGGCCGAGCACGTCATCAATTACAGGAGCGAGGATGTGGCCGTGAGGGTGCGCGAGTGCACGGGCGGCCGGGGGGTGGACCGAATCGTCGAGGTGGATTTCGGCGCCAACCTGGCCGTCAGCCAGGCCGTCCTGAAGCCCCACGGCGTCATCGCCGGCTACGCCTCGATGAGCGTCCCGGAGCCCGTGCTGCCCTTCTACCGGCTGATGGGGATGAATGCGACCGTCCGTCTCGTTTTCGTGTACGAACTGCCGGCGCCGGCGATGGCGCAGGCCTGTTCGGACATCACTGCCTGGCTCCAATCCGGAACCGCGAAGCACCTCATCGCCGCCCGCTTCCCCCTGGCGGAGCTTGCAAGGGCGCACGAGGTCGTGGAGGGCGGCCGGCAGGTCGGCAACGTGGTCATCGACATCGGGGGCGGCGGGTGACGGGCCCGCCCTAGCAGGCTGTTGAAAAAGGCCCAACGTCTCTCCTTCTAATTCTCGCGACCCAGCCCCCATCAGAGCCCACTCCCATTCCCGCCCCCCATCCTCCGGGGGCTCTTCTCTCCCAGCGACACGAGGACATAGGTGAGGGCGAAGATCGCGGTGGCGAGGTGCACGGGCTGTCCCTCCGGGTCCCCCGTGCGGGCGGCGGTGGCGGGCGTGGGTGGGCAACGATGCCGGCGAACGGGGGTGGGTCCTCAGGTCGCGTACGGGCGGAGCAGTTCGGGCAGCCGGGCGGAGAAGGCGGAGCGGGGCAGCACCTGGTCGCACCCCGCCTCCAGGGCGCGCTGCCCCACGGCCGCCTCGACGTGGGAGAAGTAGCCGAGGGTGGGGATGGTCTTCAGGTCGGGGTCGGCCTTCAGGGCCTTCAGCACATCGGTGGGGGCGCAGGGACCCGAGTGGAGGTCCAGGATGATGAGGGCCGGGCGTTCGGCGCGGGCGCGGGCCAGGGCATCCGCGGCGGTGCTGGCCGTGGCGATCCGGGCGCCCACCTGCTTGGCCGTCTCGAGGAGCTTGACCTTGAACATCAGGTCGTCCACCGCAGCGAGGATCACGCACGTTCTCCTGCAGGCTGCTCAAAAAGGTCCAGATGCAAGGCGGCGCGGCCGGCGCGGAGCGAGGCGTACGCGGTCGGTACGCCGCAGCGATCGCGCGGCCGCGCCAACGCCCCGCCCGTTGCCGCCGAGGCAGCGGGGAGAGATGGCGGGCCTTTTTCAGCAGCCTGCTAGCCGAAGAAGGTTTTGGCGATCTCGTACAGCTCCATGTCCAGCGTCTTGATCTTGGCCACGGCGTCGGCCAGGGGCACCGCCACGATGCGGGTGCCCTGCAGGGCCACCATCTTGCCGAAGTCGCCCCGGGCCACCAGGTCCGCGGCGGCCACGCCGAACCGCGTGGCCAGCACGCGGTCGAAGGGGGTGGGGGTGCCGCCCCGCTGGATGTGCCCCAGGATGGTCACCCGCGCCTCCATGCCGGTGCGCTTCTCGATCTCGCGGGCCAGCAGGCTGCCGATGCCCCCCAGGCGCAGGTGGCCGAACTCGTCCACCTGGTCCGTCTGGGTCACCTCGAAGCCCGCCCCCGCCGGCTTGGCGCCCTCGGCCACCACCACGATGCTGAAGTCCTTGCCGCGGCCGTGGCGGTGCTTCAGCAACTCGCACACCTCGTCGATGTCGAAGGGCAGCTCGGGGATCAGGATGGCGTCGGCGCCGCCGGCGATCCCGGCGAAGGTGGCGATCCATCCGGCGTGGCGCCCCATCACCTCCACCACGATGACCCGATCGTGGGATTCGGCGGTGGTGTGCAACCGATCGATGGCCTCCGTGGCGATGGTCACGGCCGTGTCGAACCCGAAGGTGAAGTCGGTGGCCCCCAGGTCGTTATCGATGGTCTTGGGCACGCCCACCACCTTCAGGCCGTGGCCCACGAGCTTGTAGGCCACGCCGAGGGTATCCTCGCCCCCCACGGCGATCAGGGCGTCCATCCGATGGCGCGCCAGCGTGCCCAGGATGGCCGCCACGCCGTCGGGCTTCTTCAGGGGATTGGTGCGCGAGCTCTTCAGGATGGTGCCGCCCTTGGGCAGGATCCCGGACACCATGTCCAGGGTCAATGTCTCCACCTCGTCCTGGAGGAGGCCCAGCCACCCCTTCTTGATGCCCAGCACCTCGAGGCGGTGGTGGGCGATGCCGCGCCGGACCACGGCGCGGATCACGGCGTTGAGGCCGGGGGAGTCCCCGCCCCCGGTCAGGATTCCCACGCGCTGGATTGCCATCTTGCCGCCCTCTCCCCCCCTCGTGTTGCAAAAACAGACGGCCCGGCTGGGGCCGGGCCGTCAGCTCCTTCGCCCTTCCGGTGACAGCCGGACAAGCAGCCTGCTGAAAAACCCGGTTCGGCCCAGGCTGCTCAAAAAGGTCCAGGTGCAAGGCGGCGCGCGCAGCGAGGTGCGAGGCGTACTTGGTCCGTACGTCGCAGCGCCGCGCGAGCACGCCAACGCCGCAGATGGGCCTTTTTCAGCAGCCTGCTATACCGTTTTGAACCGATCCGCTAGCCGCCCCATGATCTGGGGCAGGGTGGTGTACTCCATCTCCTCCAGGGGCAGCCGGTGCGGCTCGAAGGGCCCGTGCCGGCGCAGGAGGTCCGCCAGCTCGTTGGCCTGGGCCCGGGCCCCGTCGAAGGCCACGTCGTCG
>DASPOZ010000291.1:0-4390 GCA_035625755.1 Candidatus Sulfotelmatobacter sp. | reverse complement strand
CGAGCACCAGCGCCTCTATTTCGAAGACGCCGATGTCCCCCGCTTTCTCTGGCAGACCCGCAACCCGTACGTGGCGGAGCGCGAGCGGGCCCTCCTCCCCCGCCTCGACCTCCGCCCGGAGGACCGGTGCGTGGAGGTGGGCTGCGGGGAGGGGGCCAACCTCTACCAGCTAACGGCGGGATCCACCGGGCGAGGGCCGGCGTGGATCGGGGTGGACCTCTTCCTCGAGAAGGTCCGCCACGCGGCGCGAGAGTTGCCGGGGGTGCGGGCCGTGTGCGCCAAGGGTCAGCAGCTCCCCTTTTCCACCGCGACGTTCCGGCACGTCCTCTCCCGCGACATCTTCCACCACGTGCTGGACAAGGACGCCCTCATGATGGAGCTGCGCCGCGTGTGCGCCGCGGGGGGGACCATCACCATGATCGAACCCAACGGGCGCAACCCCATCCTCTGGCTCTTCGCGGTCCTGCACCGGGCCGAGCGGGACCTGATGGCCATGCGCCCCGAGGTGCTCCGGCGGCTGATCGGGGCGGGCGCGGGGGACGTCCGTATCGAGTTCTTCGATCCGTTCCCCTTGTACCGGATCGTGTTCCACTACCGCTATGGCCTGCCGAGGCTCGCGCGCTTCGCCCGCTGCCGCCTGGCCGTCTCGGCCCTGGAACGTTGGGTGGGTCGCATCCTCCCCCGGGAGCGATGGGGCTACATGCGGGCCACTCTGCACGTCCATTGACCCGGAACTCCCCTCCCCCCTCGTTCCCGTTCCCTTGCCCGTTCCCGTTCCCGATGGCCCTGCTGGGCCTTGCGGGCCAAGCCACAGCGCACTGAGGACGGCGACCGGGCGGTGCCAAAAACACAAAGGCCGGCCGGCGCCCCGGAGGGCGCCGGCCGGCCTTGTGGTTCTTCGACGGGGTGGGAAGGGTTACTCGGCCTTCGGGAGCGCCGTGCCGCACTTCTCGCACACGCGCATCATACGCCCCCGCGGATTGAAGACCATGCTCCACACCAAGTCGCCCCCGCAGGTGCAGGTCCCGACCGCCCTGCTCGACCCGGCCTTACCCCGGCTGGCCAGCTTGGCCGTCTTGACTTCTTTCGCCGCCATGTCCTGGTATCCCCCCTTTCCCTCAACGCGGGCGCGCCTTCCCGGGCGCAGCCCACGTGCTGACGCACGCCGACGCCTCGAACCGAGTTGCCCCTCCGTGGGCAGCGGCCCCGGCGCGGCATGCTTGAAACCCGCTGAGACTAAAACGCTTGGGACCCCGAGAGGCTGTGCGTGGCGGGAAAATCCCGTTGGCTGGCTCTGGTGGACCCGGGGTTGTATTATACGCAGGAAACCATCCAAGTCAAGCCTTTTTCCCGAGGCCGCACCTCGCTTCGGACGCCGCTCCGTGGGCGTGCGGCACCGCCGCGGGGGCCGCCGGGCGCGCTGCGGCGCTCCAGCGGCCCCCGGAAACGCCCCCGCCGCCTTGTCCCAGGGGGGGAAAAGTGGTAGGTACTGTCCGTTGCATAAGATAGGCGTACTTCATGAAGAAACGGACAGTCCGCGGGGAGGGCTCGGGAGGGGCGGCGGCCCGCCCCTCCCGCTAGGGCCCGCGGGGAGGGCCCTGCGCTTGCGTCGCCCTTGCAAGCGCGGGAGCCTTCCCCGCGAACGAAGCGTCGCGGCAGCATGTACGCCCAAATTCCGCGACGCGGAGTAGAGGGGGGTGACGAGACACGCTATGGACCTGGGAACCCTCCTGCGCTTCGCGGCTCAACGCACCCCGGAAGACGAAGCCCTCGTGGACGGCGACCTGCGGCTCACCTACGCGGCCTGGGACGCGCGGGTGAACGCGGTGACCCGCGCCCTGCGCGGCCGCGGGCTCGCCCCCCGGGACCGCTTCGTGCTGTGCCTCAAGAACTCGGAGCCGTGGCTCACCACGTACTTCGCCCTCCAGCGGTTGGGGGCCATCGCGGTGCCCATCAATTTCCGCTTTGCCAGCAACGAGGTGCGCTACTGCCTGGAGGATGCAGGCGCCGCCGGGATCCTCTTCGAGCCGGCCACGCGGGGCGCCGTGCTGGGGGCCCTGCCGGACCTGCCGTCGTGCCGCCTCCGCCTCTTCGCCGGGGCGGACGCGCCGCCCGGCGCCCTCCCCCTGGACGCCCTCGCCCAGGCGCCCTGCCACGAACCCGCCGAGGGCCGCGTGGACGACGGCGAACTGAGCCTCATCCTGTACACCTCGGGGACCACCGGGCGGCCCAAGGGCGTCCCCCGCACCCACCGGAACGCCCACGCGGGCGCCCTGGCCCACATCGTCCAGTGCGGCTATGCCTGGGGAGAGCGCACCCTGGGGATCATGCCCCTGTACCACACCATGGGGATCCACTCGCTGCACAGCATGGTGATGCTGGGCGGGACCCTGGTGGTGATGCGAGACTGGGATGCGGGCGCCGCCGTGGACCTCATCGCCCGCGAACGCGTCAGCGCCCTCTACCTGATCCCCACCCTCTACTACGACCTGCTGCGCGCCCCCAACTGCGCCGTGGCGGATCTGTCGTGCGTGCGCAAGCTGGCTTACGCGGGGGCCCCCATGCTCTCCTCCCTCACGGAGGCCTGCGCGCAGCGATTCCGCCCCCAGGTCTTCGTGAACCACTACGGGAGCACGGAGATCTACACCTTCTCCGTGTGCGACCGGGTGGCGGCCAAGCCGGGCTGCGCGGGGCGGCCCGGATTGCACGCGGCCCTGCGCATCGTGACGGCGGACCCGGAGCGGCGCGTCCTCGCCCACGAAGTGGTGAAGCCCGGGGAACTGGGCGAGGTCATCGCCAGCCTGGCCTCGGCCGAGGCCTTCCGCGGCTACTGGAACCGCCCGGAGGCCACCGCCAAGGCCCTCCGCGACGGGTGGTACTTCACCGGCGACCTGGGGTGGCTGGACGACGAGGGCGACCTGACCGTGAGCGGCCGCGTGGACGACATGATCATCAGCGGCGGGGAGAACATCCACCCCATCGAGGTGGAGGAGGTGCTGGCTCGCCACCCCCACGTTGCGGACGCGGCCGTGGTGGGCACGCCGGACGAGAAGTGGGGGCAAAAGGTGACCGCCTTCGTGGTGGCGGGCGACCCGGGCCTCACGGCCGCCGCCCTCGACGCCTTCTGCAGGACCAGCCCCGACCTGGCCCCGTTCAAGCGCCCGCGCGAGGTGGTCTTCGTGAGGGCCATCCCCAAGACGGCGTCCGGAAAGATCCTGCGCCGCCTCCTGCGCGACGGGCGGTACGAGAGGGCATAGGTGCGTTCGGTGGTTCGGTGGTTCGGGAGTTCGGTCGTTCGCACGGCACGGGCGATGAGACCAACGGAGGGAAGGATGCCCCGGGGCGGGAGCGTGCGGGGCTGCTGCCCCGCCCGAGGAACCACCGAACCACCGAACGACCGAACCACCGAACGATTGTTGAGCGAATGATTCGCCGGACCGATGGGGCCGACTGGCTGCTCATCGCGCAGCCCGACCACGCGGCCCTCTGCGGCCTCTTCGCCGAGCGGTGGGATTCCCCGCGCGCCGGCCTCGCCTTCGGGGAGCCGCGGGATCCGGTGATCATCGCGGCGCGGGAGCACGATAACGGCTGGGCCGAGTGGGAGGCCGCCCCCACCGTGGACCCCGAAGCGGCCCGGCCCCGCCACTTTACCGAGATGCCCGTTCGCGAGATCCTCCCCATCTGGCGCCGCGGGCCGCGCCGCGCCGCCGACCGCGATCCGTACGCCGGGCTCCTGGTGAGCCTGCACGCGACGCGCCTGCTCCGGCCCCGTTCCGCCTCCGGGCGGGACGTTCCGGAGGACCGGGAACACCTCCGGCGCTTCCTGGAGGAGACGGAGGGATTCCAGGCCAGGGCGCGCCAGGCGCTCGGCCTGCAGGAGGCCCTGGTGGCGGCCCATTCCCGGCTGATCGCCGCATGGGACCGCCTTTCCCTCCTCGTCTGCTGCGGGCCGATCCCGGCGGCCACCCTGGAGGACGTGCCGGCGCGCGGCGGCGCCATCGCCTTGAAGGTCATCCCCAGCGGGGAACGCTCTGCGGCGCTGGAACCCTACCCGTTCGGCGGGCGGGCGCTGGAGCTGGACGTGCCGGCGCGCCGCGTCCCGGCCCGGGCCTACGCCACCTCGGAGGCGCTGCGCCAGGCCCTGGCCGTGGCGCCCGCGGAAACCTTGCGCTTCACCCTCCATCCCGCCTGACGCCTGAACCCGTTCGGGCGTTCGGCAGTCCGGGCGTTCGATGGATCGGCGGTTCGCGAACTCCGCGGGAAGGATCGCGGGGGCGCCAGATCGACCGCTGCGGAAGTTACCGGACGATCGAACCCCCGGCCGCCTCTGTCTGTCGAGTGGTGAGCCTCATGTGGATCGAACGCGACGCCCGCAAGGCGACGGCCATCC
>DASPOZ010000290.1:0-5459 GCA_035625755.1 Candidatus Sulfotelmatobacter sp. | reverse complement strand
CCACGGGATCGAGGCCAAGCTCCGCGGCGATCTCGTCCATCAGGCTCTCCAGGGCGAACTCGCCCTGGGGCGCCCCGTAGCCGCGGAAGGCCCCCGGCGTCGGCTTGTTGGTGTAGGCCACGTCCGCGCTGAAGCGGACGTTCGGGCAGCGGTAGGTGGAGAGCCCGCGCAGCCCCGCCACCGTGCACACGGTGAGCCCGTGGGTGCCGTAGGCCCCCGTGTCCTCCAGGATGTGCAGGTGGAGGGCGCAGAGCGTGCCGTCCCGCATCACGCCGGCGCGGAAGGTGAGCGCCTGCGGGTGGCGCGATCGGGCGGAGGTGAACTCCTGCGCCCGGGTGTACTCGAAACGCACGGGCCGGCCGGTGGCCAGCGTGAGGTGGGCGCAGAGGTCCTCGATGAGCATCTCCTGCTTGCCGCCGAAGCCGCCCCCCACCCGCGGTTTGATCACGCGGATGCGCTTCACCGGGATGCCCAGCAGCGGCGCCAGCATGCGGCGCACGTGGAAGGGCACCTGGGTGCTGGTGCGGACCACGAGCCGGTCGTCCTCGTCCCAGTACGTGACGCAGACATGCGGCTCGATGGAGGCCTGCTGCACCTGCTGCACGCGGTAGGTCCGCTCGAAGGTGTGATCGGCCCCGGCCAGGGCCCGCTCCACGTCCCCCACGGGGGCATCGATCCGCACCACCAGGTTGCGGGCGGCATCGGCGATCCCCACCGCATCCGGCTCGTCGTGGATGACGGGCGCGCCGGGGCGCAGGGCCGCCTCGGGGTCCAGCACGGCCGGGAGCGGCTCGTACTCCACCTCGATGAGGTCCAGGGCACGGCGCGCGATCTCGGGTGTCTCCGCCGCCACCACCGCCACCCGGTCCCCTACATGGCGGACCTTCGCGTCGAGGCACACCTGGTCGTACGGCTTCGGGTTGGGGTACGACTGCCCGCCCGAGGCGTACAGGACGCGCGGCAGGTCCCGGTGGGTGAGCGCCGCGTGCACGCCGGGCAGGGCGCGCGCCCTGCGGGCATCGATGCGGGCGATGCGGGCGTGGGCGTGCGGGCTGGTGAGCAGCGCGGCGTGGAGCAGCCCGGGCATGTCGATATCGTCGGCAAACACCGGCTTGCCCTTGGCCAGCTTCACCGCGTCCACCTTGGGCTCCGGCCGGCCCACCACCGCCGTCTCCGCCGGGGCTGCCGGGGCGGCCACGAGCGTCCCGGTGCGCGGGAGCGTGAGCACGCCGCCCCCGCCCGTCCCGGCCGGCGGCTCGATCCCCTCGAAGGGGCCGTCCGCCGGCGGCGCGAACACGCCGGGGAGCAGCACGCCCGGCCCCGCGATGGGCGCCACCGGCTCGCCGCGGAGCACGGCGGCGGCGCGGAGGACCGCCTCCACCGGCTTCACGTAGCCGGTGCAGCGGCAGAGCACCCCGCCGAGGCACTCGCGCACCTCCGCCTCGGTGGGCGATGGGCGCTCCGCCAGCAGCGCCCTGGCCGCCAGCACCATGGCGGGCGTGCAGTAGCCGCACTGGATCGCCCCCGTCTCCACGAAGGCCTGCTGGATCGGATGCAGGCCGCGGGGCGGCGTGATCCCTTCGATGGTGACCAGCGACCGTCCCTCGGCCTGCGCCGCCAGCAACAGGCACGCGGGCTTCGGCCGCCCGTCCACCAGCACCAGGCAGGCGCCGCACTCGCCCGTCTCGCACCCGTGCTTCACGCCCCACACCCCGTGGCGCCGCAGGAGGTCCAGGAGCGGCATGCCCGGCGGGGAGTCCACCGCCATCGCCTGGCCGTTCAGCACGAACCGGATCTGCATCGCGTTCCCTTCGCCCGGACCCTCAGCCCGCATGCTGCGTGAACCTGCCTCCTGCGTCTCGGGTTCCCCCTCACCCCGCCCTCTCCCCCTCCGGGGGCGAGGGGCTAAAAAAGTGCTCCCTCTCCCTGCGCAATTCTGACCTCGCCCCTTCTCGAAATCCCCCCTCCGCTCCCCTTTGGCCAAAATCCCCCCTCCGCCCCCCTTTGGCAAAGGGGGGGACGGGGGGATTTATTCGGGCGCCGGGGTCGTGTCCCGCCCTAACTGAACAGCATTGGGGGCTAGCGTCGCGCCGCGCGGGCGGCCCGGTCCCACGCGGCCGCCAGCGCCCGCCGCGCCAGCGTCCCCGCGACCGCGCGCCGGTACTCCGCACTCCCCAGGTGATCCCCGGGGTGCCCCGCCGCCGCCTCCACCGGCGCGGCCGCCTCGGCGATCCGCTGGGGCGTCAAGCGCTGGCCCTCGAGGAGGGCCTCGGCGGCGGGCAGGCGCATCGCCTCCGTCCCCGCGCCGGACAGGGCCAGCCGCGCCTGCGCGCACGTCTCCCCGTCCATCTCGATGGCCGCGGCCGCCGCCACGATGGACCGATCGCGCGGCGTGCGGGCCACCCGTTCCAGTGCCGCGCCCAAGGGTCGCCGCGCAAACGGGACCCTGACCTCGACCAGCAGTTCGGTGGGGCGCCGCGCCAAGCCGGCCGGCGGCGCCTCGCGCCGCCCCGGCCCGCGCAGGGTGCACACCGCGTCGAGCGCCACGAGGGCCAGCAGGAAATCGGATGCCTCGCCCGAAAGGAGGGCCCCGCCCACGCAGGCCACCGCCCGGAGCCCCGCATGGGCCGTGGTGCGGCAGGCCTCATGGATCAGCGCCCCGGCCGGCGTGCCCCCGATGGGGGCCTGCAGGACCTCTTCAAGGGTCGCGGCCGCGCCCAGCGTGATCCCCGCGTCGTCCACGTGCCATCCGTCGAGTCCGAGGTGCGAGACGTCCACCACCGCGGTCGCCCGCACCAGCCCCTCGGCCGGCCGCGGCGCCATGTAGAGCGGCACCGCGGGCACATCGGTCCGCGCCAGGAGCTCCAGGGCTTCCTCCAGGCTCGCGGGCCGGTGCACTTCCTTGATCCCCGTCTCCATCTGCAGTTCCCTTCGCGGACCGTCGCTCTTCGGTCCCGGCCCCCGTCCTCCGGACCAAGGACCCGCCCTCACCCAGCCCTCTCCCTCCCGGGAGGGAGAGGGGAAGGTGGAGCAAGGCGCCGCGTCTGGAATCGGCCCCGTCCGGGCGCGCCGGTGAAGCGTCCGCCCTCGTAGATGACCTCGCCGCGCGAGATAGTGACCTCCACCCGGCCTCTTACCTCGGTCCCGGCGTACGGGTTGAAGTCGCTGGTGCCGTGCAAGACCGCAGCCTCGACGGTCCACCGGGCGGCGGGATCGAACACCACGAGGTCGGCATCGTACCCTACCTGGATGCGTCCCCTCCGTTCAAGCCCGAAGAGGTTCGCAGGGCCCGTGCAGAGGAGCGAGACCAGTCGCTCCGGCGCGATGCGTCCCTTGACCACCCCTTCGGAGTACAGGAGCGGCAGCAGCGTCTCCACCCCCGGGATCCCGCCCGGCACTTCGGTGAAGCGCGTGGACGCCTCCTTCATCCGGCGCGGGAATGGGCAATGGTCCGTCACCACGGCACTGAAGGTCCCGTCCGCCACGCCGGCCCACATGGCCGGAAGGCCCTCCTTGCACCGGAGCGGCGGGGACATGATGACGTGGCGGCCGGCGGGGCCCAGGTAGGCCTCGTCGCTGAGCAGCAGGTATTGCGGGCACGTTTCAGTGGTCATGCGCGCGCCCAACTCCCGCATCTCCCGTACCGCGCGGAGCCCCGAGGCCGACGAGAGGTGCACGATGTGGACGTGGCACCCGGCCTCGCGCGCGAAGGCCCCCACGCGATAGATGGCTTCCGCCTCGCAGATCTCCGGGCGGCTCCGCGCGTGGAAGATGGGGTCCCACCGCCCGTCCCGGGCGTACTCCGCTCGCCGGCGTTCGATGATGGCATCATTCTCGGCGTGCACGCACAGGACGCCGCCGGCGCGCCCCACCGCCTCGGCCACGGCGTACAGGTCCGGGTCCTCCAGCTTCGATCCCGCGTAGGTGGTGAAGACCTTAAACGAAGGAATGCCGGCCGCCAGGACCTCGGGAATCTCCGCCAACGTCGCCGGCGTCACGTCCGTGACCGCGCAGTGCACGGCGAAGTCCACGCACGCCGTCCGCAGCTCCGCCTGCCGCACGGCGACCCGCTTGGCCAGCGTCTCGCCCTTGAGCTGCTCTGCGTAGTCGATGACCGTGGTCACCCCGCCGCAGGCCGCCGCCCGCGTCTCCGCCGCGAAGAACTCCTCGTGGGAGATCAGGTGGTCGTCCCACGTGCCGTGCACGTGCGCATCCACCACGCCGGGCAACACCAGGCGGCCGCGCGCGTCCACCACGCGCCGCGCCGCCGGCGCCCCGCCCGACCCGAGCGCCACGATGCTCTCCCCCGCCACGCCCACCCACCCGGCGTGGCGTCCGTCCGCCTGTACCAGCGTCCCGTTCGCGACGACCAGATCGAGCACCGGGCGCCTCACTCCCCCTCACCGGCGAGCGAAGGTTTCCAGCATGAGGCGAACGTCGGGCGCGATGGGGTAGAGCACGGGGCAGGTGCAGCCGGCGGCCACGTACTCGTCCACCTTTCGCCGGCACTGCTCGGGCGATCCGGCGGCCGCGATCATGTGCACGACGTCGTCCGTGACCAGGCGCTTGGCCCGGGCAAACTTCTCCGGCGTCACGGGCCAGCCGCCGCAGGCGGCCTGGATCTCCTCCACCAGCTCCCCGGGCACGCCGCTGGCCGTGGCGAAGTGCGGCTCCTGGGCCAGGTAGCGCGTCACCAGCTCGCGCGCCACCTCGATGCCTTTCGCCGCGTCGCGGTCCGGCGAGCAGACCACGAGCTGGGGTCGGTCGATCTCCGCCAGCCTGCGCCCGGCCCGCTTCGCCCCCGCCTCCAGGTGCTCCAGGGCCTTGTGGTTGTAGGCGATGGGCACGAGGTAGTTGAGGAGGATCCCGTCCGCCACCTCGCCGCTTAGCTCCACCATCTTGAAGCCCGTGGCCCCGATGTATACGGGGATGGGCTTGGGGCGCCGATCCGCGTTCTCGGTGTCGAGCTGGACGTCCTCCACCCGCACGATCTCGCCCCGGTACGTGACCGGGCGCATGGAGAACAGGGCCTTGAGCACGGCCACCCCCTCGCGCATGGCCTGCACCGGCCTGCGCCGGTGCACCCCCACCTTGGTGGCGAAGGGCTCCCAGAGGGCGCCGATGCCCAGCAGGATGCGGCCCGGGGCCAGGTCGTTGAGCGTCGAAAACGTGGCCGCGATCACGGGCACGTTGCGCGTCCAGTTGTTGATCACGCCCGTGCCCACCTTGATGCGCGAGGTGACGGCGGCGATGGCCGCGATGGGCACGATGGCATCGCGGTTCAGGTAGGCCTCCCCCTGCCAGACCGCGTCGAACCCCCGCGCCTCCGCCTCCTTGGCGTAGGCGATGCCGTCGTGGATGGGGTGCCAGTCCGTCAGATAGAGCGCCACGGGATACGGCGGGGGCGTCATCCGATCATCCCCTCCCGGCCCCCTCACCCTCATGCCCTCCCCGGCGGG
>DASPOZ010000289.1:0-8690 GCA_035625755.1 Candidatus Sulfotelmatobacter sp. | reverse complement strand
TTCCTGCATCGCGATAAGAAGGGGTACGTTAACCAGCGCGAAGTAGAAGTGGATACGCCATCATTCTCTGCGGCCCTCCGCGCCAGTTTGCGTCAGGATCCGGACGTGATCCTCGTCGGCGAAATGCGAGACCTGGAAACGATTGGCACGGCGTTGCACGCGGCGGAAACCGGCCACATGGTGTTCTCCACGTTGCACACTTTGGATGCGGTGGAAACCATCAACCGTATCATCGCCGTCTTCCCGCCGCCCGAACAGAAGCAGGTGCGCCTGCAGCTCGCCGCCATCCTCCGCGGGGTCGTCTCGCAGCGCCTGATCCCGCGGGCGGACGGGCACGGGCGCGTGCCGGCCGTAGAGGTGATGGTGGGCACGGCGGCGGTGCGCGAGGCCGTGGCGGACCCCGAGAAGACGCGGCGCATCCACGAGCTCATCGCCACCGGCGGCTCCCAGTACGGGATGCAGACCTTCGACCAGTCCCTCATGATCTTGTACCAGCGTGGCCTGGTGACGTACGAGGAGGCCGTCCGGTGGAGCAGCAATCCCGACGACTTCGCGCTGCGCGTGCGCGGAATCGAATCCACCGCCGACCAGAACTGGGTCAACCCGGAGGAGACGGGGGTGGTGGCGCCCGCGGAGGAGCCGCGGGGTCCGGCGCGGCCGCCCGGCCAGCCGACGCGGCCGCCTATCGGGCGGCGCTAGCGGCCCTGGCCCGCCGCCCCTACGGGACGGCGGAGCTCCAGGCAGCACTGGAAGGCAAAGGGCATGCGGCCGAGGCGGTCCGCAGTGCCCTTTTGCGTCTTGGGGCCCTGGGCTATCTGGACGACCGGGAGTACGCCCGCCTGGTGGCGCGCCGGGTGGCGGGACGGCAGGGCGCCGGCCCGGCCCGGCTCCGGCAGGTGCTGCAGGCGCGCGGGCTGGCGCCGGACGTGATCGCGGCGGCCGCCGCCGAGGCCTTCGCCGGGACCGACGAGGGCGCGGCGGCCGCGGCCGCGGGGCGCCGCCGGCTGGTTGCCCTGCGGGGCCTGGCCCCGGGGCTGGCCCGGCGACGCCTGGCCGGCTATCTCTCCCGCCGGGGCCACGGTGCCGAGGCCATCGCGCACGCGCTGCGGGCGCTCCTCCCGGCAACGGGCGAGGATGGAACCGAGTCGGATTGACAAGGGTGTTCGGCCGTTCGGATGTTCGGCCGTTCGGGCGTTCCCTTGGGTGGGGACGGCCCCCGGGTTGCCCGGTACCCATGGGTGGCATGGAAGAGCAGCTTTGAGAACATCCGAACACCCGAACCTTCGAACCTTCGAACGCTTGTTGGGCGGATGATGCGGCGGCTGAGCGGCGACGAGGTCCGGCAGGGGTTCCTGCGCTACTTCGAAGAGCGGGGCCACACCATCGTGGCCAGCTCCTCGCTGGTCCCGCGGGCGGACCCCACGCTGCTCTTCACCAACGCCGGCATGGTCCAGTTCAAGGACGTCTTCGTGGGCCTGGAGGCGCGGCCCTACGTCCGGGCGGCCACGGCGCAGAAGTGCGTGCGGGCCGGCGGCAAGCACAACGACCTGGAGAACGTCGGCCGCACGGCCCGGCACCACACCTTCTTCGAGATGCTGGGCAACTTCTCCTTCGGGGACTACTTCAAGGCCGACGCCATCGCCTACGCCTGGGACCTGCTCGCCGGGACCTTCGGCCTGCCCGCCGACCGGCTGTGGGTCACCATCCACGAGGGGGACCCCGCCCTGGGCCTGGGCCCGGACGCCGAGGCCCGGGACCTGTGGCGGCGCCACGTGCAGGCCGACCGGATCGTGGCCTGCCCCACCAAGGACAACTTCTGGGCCATGGGGGATACGGGCCCGTGCGGGCCCTGCTCCGAGATCGTCCTGGACCAGGGGCCGGCCCTGGGCTGCGGCCGGCCCACCTGCGCCGTGGGCTGCGACTGCGACCGCTACCTGGAGCTCTGGAACCTGGTCTTCATGCAGTTCGAGCGCAGCCCGGAGGGGATCCTGGCGCCCCTGCCCAGGCCCAGCATCGACACGGGAGCGGGCCTGGAGCGACTGGCCGCGGTCCTGCAAGGGGTCTCCAGCAACTTCTCCACGGACCTCCTGCGCCCCCTCATCGCCCGGATCGAGGCGCTGGCCGGGAAGGCCTACGGCGGGGAGGCCCGGGCCGATGTCTCGATGCGGGTCGTCGCGGACCACGCCCGCGCCATCGCCTTCCTCATGGCGGACGGGGTGATGCCGGGCAATGAGGGCCGCGGGTACGTCCTCCGCCGTATCCTGCGCCGGGCGGTGCGCCACGGGCGCCTGCTGGGCCTGGAGGGTCCCTTCCTGGCCGCCATGGTGGAGGCCGTGGTGGGTCTCATGCGGGGCCCCTACCCGGAACTGGAGGCGGCGCAGGCGCGGGTGGCCCGCGAGGTCGTGGCCGAGGAGGAGCGTTTCGCCCACACGCTGCGCGGGGCCATCCCGCGGCTGGAGGAGCGTCTGGCCGCCCTCGAGGGCCGGGCCGGGGCGTCCCTGGCCGGCGATGAGTTGTTCCGCCTCTACGATACCTACGGCCTGCCGCGGGACCTGGTGGAGGAGATCGCGGCCGAGCACGGAGTCCGCTGCGACTGGGACGGGTTCGAGGCGGAGTTGGCCCGCGCGCGGGAGGCCACCCGTGACCGCAGCGGCAAGGCCTTCGAGGCGGCCGCGGTGCCGGAGGCCCTGCGGGAGCTTTCCCGCGGGCTCCGGGTGGCCTTCGAAGGGTACCGGCGGCTGGAGGTCGAGGCCGAGGTGGTGGCGCTGGTGCGGGACGGGCGGCCGGCCGACGCGGCGGCGGCCGGCGAGACGGTGGACGTGGTGCTGGACCGGACGCCGTTCTACGCGGAGGCCGGTGGCCAGGTGGGGGACACGGGGACGCTGGAGGGAGAGGCGTGCCTCGTCCGCGTGGAGGACACGCAGCGCGCCCTGCCGGGCCTCACGGTGCACCGGGCCACCGTCGTGCGGGGCACCCTGCGGCGCGGGGCCCGCGTGTCCGCCCGCGTGGACGCCCCGCGCCGCGCGGTCATCGTGAAGAACCACACGGCCACGCACCTCTTGCACGAGGCGCTCTTCCGGGTGCTGGGTGACCACGTGCGCCAGGAGGGCTCGCTCGTGGCGCCGGACCGGCTGCGGTTCGACTTCCGGCACTTCGGCCCCCTCACCGGCGCGGAGCTGCACCGCGTGGAGGAGTTGGCCAACGCCCAGGTGTGGAAGAACCTCTCCGTGCAGGAGGAGGAGCTGGCCTACGACGAGGCGGTGGGCCGGGGGGCCAAGGCCTTCTTCGCGGACAAGTACGGGGACCGCGTGCGCCTGATCAGCGTGGAGGACCCCGGGGAGTTCCGCAGCCTGGAGCTATGCGGGG
This sequence comes from Candidatus Sulfotelmatobacter sp., assembly GCA_035625755.1. Lineage (GTDB taxonomy): Bacteria > Methylomirabilota > Methylomirabilia > Methylomirabilales > DASPOZ01 > DASPOZ01. The sequence goes on along the minus strand of DASPOZ010000289.1, from coordinate 5,324 downwards.
GGACGCACGCGAAGGCCGTGGGCGAGATCGGGCTGATCAAGGTGACGGCGGAGGGCGGGGTGGCCGCCGGGGTACGCCGCCTGGAGGCCACCACCGGGCCCGGCGCCTACGACTACCAGCGCCGGCAGGAAGCGGCGCTGCGGGAATCGGCCGACCTGCTCAAGGCCAAGCCCCTGGAGCTGCCCGAGCGGGTGGGGAAGTTCGCCGGCGAGGCGCGGGAGCGGGAGCGGGAACTGGAGCGCCTGCGCCACGGGGTGGCCCGCCGCCTGCTGGACGAGGCCCTGGCCGCGGCCCGGCCTGTGGAGGGCGTGACGGTGGTGGCGGCCCGGGCCGACGAGCTGGACGTGAAGGGCCTCCGCGACCTGGGGGACCTGATCAAGGCCAAGCTCGGGACCGGGGCGGTGGTGCTTGCGGCGGCGGGGGACGGGCGGGTATCGTGGGTGGTGATGGTGACCAAGGACCTCACCAAGCGCCTGCATGCGGGCAAGCTCGCCAAGGCCGTGGCCGAGGTGACGGGCGGCGGCGGCGGCGGCCGGCCGGACCTGGCCGAGGCCGGCGGGAAGGACCCCGCCAGGCTGCCCGAGGCCCTGGCCGCGGTGCCCGCCCTGGTCGCGCGGCAGTTGCGCGCCTCCTGACACCTGACCGCGCGACGCTGAAAGGCGGGGACGCCATGGACGTGACGGGGCGATGCGGCGATGGGGCGATGGGGCGATGGGTTCGGGTGCAGGCACGTCGCCCCCTCGCCCCCTCGCCGTGTCGCCCCCTCGCCGTGTCGCCGCGTCATCGCCGGGGCGCAACGGGTCGGCGACATGCCATCGGATGATCGAGAGAGGCAACGGGTGCTGGGCATGGCCCGCGAGGGCCTCCGCTTCCTGGTCCCCTTGGCCGGGATCGCGGGCGTGGCGTTCGCCCTCGGCCTGCCCTGGCTGGGCGTGCCGGTGCTGGTTCTGGCCGCGGGCGTGGCCGGCTTCTTCCGCGACCCGGAGCGGGTGCCGCCCCCCATCTCGGACGCGGTGCTGGCCCCGGCCGACGGCAAAGTGGTGGAGGTGATCCCCTTCGGCGGCTGGCGCGGGCAGGGCGGGGAGCCCCTCACCCAGATCGGGATCTTCATGTCGCCCCTGGACGTCCACGTGAACCGCGCCCCCGCCGCGGGCACGGTGGAGGCGGTGGAGCGCCGGCCGGGCCGGTTTTTGGCGGCCTGGGATCCTGCGGCCTCCCTGCAGAACGAGCAGGCCCTGATCCGCCTGCGGACCGCGGCCGGCGACATCTGGGTGAAGCAGATCGCCGGTGTGCTGGCCCGCCGGATCGTTACCTGGGTGCGCCCCGGGGACAAACTGGAGGCGGGCGAGCGCTTCGGCCTCATCCGCTTCGGCTCGCGGGTGGACCTGATCCTGCCGGCCCGCTTCAGCGTGCAGGTGCGGCCGGGCCAGCGCGCCCTGGCCGGGGTCACCGTGGTGGCGTTACTGTCCGTTCCATAATATAGGCGTACCTCATGAATGAACGGACAGTCCGCGGGAGGGCTCGGGAGGGGTGGCGGCCCGCCCCTCCCGGTAGGGCCCGCGGGGAGGGCCCCGCGCTTGCGTCGCCTTTGCAAGCGCGGGAGCCTTCCCCGCGAACGCAGCGTCGCGGCGGCATGTCCGCCCAAATTCCGCGACGCGGAGTGTCGGGATAAGACGATGCGCGTGCGCGTGCGGATGCGGCGGAAGCTGTTGCGGGGCGTCTACCCGGTCCCCAGCCTCCTGACCATCGGGGGCCTGCTCTGCGGCTTCTACGCCATCGTGTCCGTCTATTATGACGAGTACGGGTCCGCCGCCGTGGCCATCCTGGTGGCCGGTCTGCTGGACCTGCTGGACGGGACCGTGGCGCGCATGACCGGCAGCAGCAGCGAACTCGGCGTGCAGCTCGATTCCCTGTCCGACCTGGTCTCCTTCGGCGTGGCCCCGGCCATGCTGGTCCACGTCTGGGCCATCAAGCCCTGGAGCCGCCTGGGGTGGTTCCTGGAGGGCATGCTCCCCTCGGCCCTCTTCGTGGCGGCCGGGGCGTTCCGGCTGGCCCGCTTCAACGTGCAGACGGCCTTCCTGGACAAGCGCTACTTCGTGGGGCTGCCGATCCCGGCGGCGGCGGCCACCATCGCCTCCTTCGTCCTCTTCATGCGGGACCGGCTCAATTTCACCGCCTTCGGGCGCGAGATCGCCTCCCGCGAGATGACCACGGCCACCGTGGCCGTCATGACGGTGGTCCTGGCGTTCCTCATGATGAGCCGGATCCGCTACCGGAGCATGAAGGGGATCGAGTTGAACCGGGCGTGGCCGTCCTCCGCCCTCACCGGGATGACGCTGATGGTGATGTTCCTGGCCGTGGCGCTGGCGGCGCGGCCACGCTGGGTGCTCTTCGCCGCCTTCCTCGGGTTTTCGCTGTCGGGGCCGGCCCGCCACCTCTACCTGGGGGTGCGGCGCTTCCTGGGCCACGGCGAGGGCCCGATCCGCGAGGCCGCCCGCCGGCCCGAACCCCCCGGCGGCGTGGGGCCGGCCCGCTGAGGCAGCGGGGTTCGCTGTAACGCGCTCGAATGGAGGCCCCACACCCCGCGCGGCGGGGGCGCGGGGGGGAGAGGCGCTGGGGAAGTCGGGCACGGAGGTCGGGGCCATGGGCGATCGCATTCTCTTCTTTGACACGACCCTGCGCGACGGCGAACAATCGCCGGGGTACAGCATGAACACCCGGGAGAAGGTGGAGATGGCCCGCCAGCTCGCCCGCCTCGGGGTGGATGTCATGGAGGCCGGGTTCCCCATCGCGTCGGAGGACGACTTCGAGGCGGTGAAGGCCGTGGCCCAGGCGGTGCGGGGCGGTCCCGTCATCGCGGGGCTGGCCCGCGCCCGGGATGTGGATATCGACCGCGCCTGGGAGGCCCTGCAGCACGCCGACCGGCCGCGCATCCACACCTTCCTGGCCACCTCCGAGATCCACATCCGGTACAAGCTGCGCTCCACCCAGGAAGAGGTGCTGGAGGCGGTGGTGGCGGCCGTGAAGCGCGCCAAGCGCTGCACGGAGGACGTGGAGTTCTCCCCCGAAGACGCCCACCGGACGGACCAGGACTACCTGTGCCGGGTGGTGGAGGCGGCCATCAAGGCCGGCGCCACCACCATCAACATCCCGGACACGGTGGGGTACGGCCTCCCCTGGGAGTTCGGGGAGCGGATCCGGGGGCTCATGCAACGCGTGCCCGGCATCGAGCGGGTGGTGGTGAGCGCCCACTGCCACGACGACCTGGGGCTGGCCGTGGCCAACTCCCTGGAGGCCATCCGGGCCGGCGCGCGCCAGGTGGAATGCACCATCAACGGCATCGGCGAGCGGGCCGGCAACGCCTCCCTGGAGGAGATCGTGATGGCCCTGCGGACGCGGCGCGACCTGATGGGCTTCGAGGTGGGGATCCGCGCCGAGGAGCTCTATCGCACCTCGAAGCTCCTCCAGTCCATCACCGGGATCGGGGTGCAGCCGAACAAGGCCATCGTGGGGGTGAACGCCTTCGCCCACGAGGCGGGCATCCATCAGCACGGCGTGCTGCAGAAGCCCCTCACCTACGAGATCATGACCCCCGAGTCGGTGGGGGTGCCCAGGAGCCGGCTGGTCCTGGGCAAGCACTCCGGGCGGCACGCCTTCCGCAAGCGGCTCCAGGAGCTGGGGATCGACCTGGGGGAGGACGACCTGAACAAGGCCTTCGTCCGCTTCAAGGGCCTGTGCGACCGGAAGAAGGAGATCTTCGACGACGACCTGCTGGCCATCGTGGAGGACGAGGTGCTGGCGGAGGCCGAGACCTACGCCCTGGATCACCTGCAGTTCACCAGCGGCACCAACATCGTGCCCACGGCCACCGTGCGCCTGGGCATGGGGGACGAGACCCATCAGGAGTCGGGCTGGGGGGACGGGCCGGTGGAGGCCGCCTACAAGGCCATCGACCAGATCACCAAGATCCCGGCCACCCTGCGGGAGTACGGCATCCGGGCCATCACGCCCGGCAAGGACGCCCTGGGCGAGGTGACGGTGGGGGTGGAGGTGGACGGGCAGCGGTTCATCGGGCGCGGGAGCGCCACCGATGTCATCGAGGCCAGCGTGCGCGCCTACCTGAACGCCATCAACAAGGTCGTGAACCACCGGGGCCGCGCCCCCAAGGACACGACGGAGGGCGTCTGATCCATTTTCGATTTGGGATTGAGGATTGTGGATTGAATCCTCAATCCAAAATCACCAATTCTCAATGAGGGAACGTATGGCGAAGCGCGAATTCACCGTGGCGGTGGCGGGGGCCACCGGGGCCGTGGGGCAGGTGATGCTCCAGATCCTGGCGGAGCGGCACTTCCCCGTGAAGGCCCTGCGCCCCCTGGCGTCGGAGCGGTCCGTGGGCAAGCTGGTGGAGTTCCGGGGCGAGAAGCTGCGGGTCGAGCGGCTGGCCGCGGAGGCCTTCCGGGGCGTGGACCTGGCCCTCTTCTCGGCCGGGGCGTCCCGCAGCCGGGAGTTCGCCCCGGCGGCCGTGGCGTCCGGGGCGGTGGTGGTGGACAACAGCTCGGCCTTCCGCATGGAGCCGGACATCCCCCTGGTCGTCCCCGAGGTGAACGGGGACGCCGTGGCCGGCTATCGGGCCCGGGGCATCATCGCGAACCCGAACTGCACCACCATCGTGATGGTGATGCCCCTCAAGCCGCTCCACGACTACGGGCGCATCCGGCGCGTGGTGGCGTCCAGCTACCAGGCCGTGTCGGGTGCGGGCGCCAAGGCCATGGAGGAGCTGCGCCTGCAGGCGCTGGCCTGGGGCCGGGGCGAGCGGATGGTGGCGGAGGCCTTCCCCCACCAGATCGCCTTCAACCTGATCCCCCACATCGATGTCTTCCTGGAGGACGGGTACACCAAAGAGGAGATGAAGCTGGTGCACGAGACCCGGAAGATCCTGGGGGACGAGACCATCCGGGTCTCGCCCACCACCGTCCGGGTCCCCGTGTTCACGGCCCATTCGGTATCCGTGAACGTGGAGACGGAGCGGAAGATCACGGCGATCAAGGCGCGCGAGCTCTTCGCCGCCGCCCCGGGCCTGAAGGTGGAAGACGAGCCCGAGAAGAAGCGCTACCCCATGCCGCTCTTCGTGGCCGGCACCGACGATTGCTATGTGGGCCGCATCCGGGAGGATCCCTCCCTGGAGAACGGCCTGAACTTCTGGGTGGTGGGGGACCAGCTCCGCAAGGGGGCCGCCCTGAACGCCATCCAGATCGCCGAGCGCCTCATCGCGCGTTTCATGTGATCGCCGCGACGGATCCGCGCCGCCGCGCCGAAGAGCA
>DASPOZ010000288.1:0-6886 GCA_035625755.1 Candidatus Sulfotelmatobacter sp. | reverse complement strand
CCCTGACGCAGGAGGCCACGCCGCCGAAACGCAAGGCCGTCACGCCGAACCGCCGGCCGGAACTCCTGGCCGCCTACCGGGACGTGCTGGACGCCATCGGGAAGCCGGACAAGGTGATCCTGGACACGCGGACCGACGACGAATGGAACGGCAAGTGGATCCGCGCCGCCCGCCCCGGCGCGGTGCCCGGCGCCGTGCACCTGGAGTGGACGAACAACCTCGATGCCGCCGGCGCCTTCAAGCCGGCCGCGGAACTCCGAGCCATGTACGAGGCGAGGGGGATCACCCCGGACAAGGAGGTCATCCCCTACTGCCAGGGCGGCTACCGCTCGGCCCACGCCTACCTGGCCCTGCGCCTCCTCGGCTACCCGAAGCTGCGCAACTACCTCGGCTCCTGGAAGGAATGGGGCGACAAGACGGACCTCCCCATCGTCGAGCCCTGGAAGGAGTGAGGTCCGATTGGATCGGGTACGGGAACGGATCGGAAACAGGTGGCGAGTCTCGAAGGGAGCGTGCTACACGGCGAGGTACTTGCTGAGGAGGGCTTCGTTCTCGAAGACGGCCGCCATAGTCCCCTCGAACTGGACCATCCCCTTCTCCAGGATGTAGGCGCGGTCGGCCACGCGGCGGCAGAACTTCACGTTCTGGTCCGCCAGCAGGATGGTCACCCCCGCCTCCCGGATGCGCCGCAGCGCCTCCCCCAGGTGGGCCACCACCAGCGGGGCCAGCCCCTCAATGGGCTCGTCCAGGAGCAGCAGCTCGGGGTCCTGCATGAGCGCCCGGCCGATGGCGAGCATCTTCTGTTCGCCGCCGCTGAGGTGGCTCCCCTTCTGCCCCAGCAGGTCCTTGAGCACCGGGAACAGGTCACACACCCGCCCCACGTCCCACCGGCCGGACCGCCCGGACATGCGCCGGGCCAACTCCAGGTTCTCCTGCACGGTCAGATCCGGGAAGATGCGCCGGTCGTCGGGCACGTAGCCGATGCCCAGGCGCGCGATGGCGAAGGGGGGCCTGCCGCCGATCTCGCCGTCCTTGAAGGTCACCTGCCCGGACCGGGGTGGGTTGAGCCCCATGATGGCGCGCAGCGTGGTCGTCTTCCCCGCGCCGTTCCGTCCCAGCAGCGAAACCACCTCCCCGGCCTCCACGGCCAGCGAGATGCCCTGGACCACGGTGCTCTGCCCGTAGCCCGCCACCAAGTCCCGCACCCGCAGCACCACGCCTAGCGCCCTCGCTTCGAGAATCGCGTCACATCCCCCGTCCGTTCCCGTTCCCGTACCCGTTCCCGTTCCCGGCTTGACCCCAGGTCAGCAACGAACACGGAGGCCAGCCCCCAGGCCCCCCCTCACCCGCCCCCTCTCCCCCTGACGGGGGCGAGGGGCTGGAGGGAGATTCCTTCTCCCGTGGTGAGGGTGAGGGTGGCTAGGTCTCCGTCCCCAGGTACGTCTCCCGTACGGCGCGGTTCTCCCGGATCGCCGCGGGCGTGCCGTCCGCCAGCACCTGCCCGCGGTTCATCACCACGATCCGCTGGGAGAGCGAGAACACCACGTCCATGTCGTGCTCCACGATCACGAAGGTGGTCCGCCCCTCTGCGGAGAGCCGGCGGATGAGCCCCAGCACGGCCTGGCGCTCCACCGGATTCATCCCGCTGGAGGGCTCGTCCAGGAAGCACAGCTCCGGCCGCGTGGCCACGGCGATGCCCAGCTCCAGGCGCCGCTGGTCCCCGTGGGAAAGCGCGCGCACCCGCGAGCCCCGCTGCTCCCACAGGCCGATCTCGCCCAGGATCTCCTCGGCATCCGCGAAGGCCTCCCGCTCCCCCTCCAGGGGGCGGAAGGCCCGGTGAGTCCTGCCCCGCCGGGCCAGGGCCGGGAGCAGGATGTTCTCCTGGGCCGTGAGGTTGGGGAAGACGTTCATGATCTGAAAGGACCGCGAGAGTCCCCGGCGCACCCGCGCGTGCGGCGGGAGGCGGCTGACGTCCTGGTCCTTGAACCGGATCGTGCCCGCATCCGGCATGAGCAGGCCCGTGAGCAGGTTGATGAGGGTGGTCTTCCCGGCGCCGTTGGGCCCGATGATGGCCGTGAGCACGCCCGGCTCCAGGGTCAGGCTCACGTCGTCCACGGCGGCCAGGTGGCCGAAGGTCCGGCGGAGGCCCTGGATCTCCAGCAGGGGGGGGCTCACCTCGCCCCTCCGCCGCGCCGCCGCGCGCGCCAGCGGCCCTCCACCAGGCTGAGGACGCCGCCGCGGAACCCCATCACCAGCACTACCACGATGATCCCCAGGCAGATCAGCCAATACTCGGTGAATCGCACGAGAAGGTCCTTGATCATGAAGTACAGGAAGGCCCCCACGATGGGCCCGGCGAAGCTCTGCACGCCGCCCATCAGCGTGGCCAGCACCGGGTCCGCGGAGGTGCTCCAGTGGGCCACCGGCGGCGTGACCGTGTTCTCCATGGGCGGCAGCAGCGCGCCGGCCAGCCCCGCGTACAGCCCGGCCACCACGAAGGCGATGAGGCGGTAGCGGCGCACCGGCACGCCCGCGAAGGCCATGCGCGTCTCGCTGTCACGGATCCCCTGCAACGTGAGCCCCAGCGGCGAGTGCACCACTCGATGACCCAGCGCGATGGCCAGCAGCGCCACCACCAGCACGAAGTAGTAGTACCGGCCCAGGGAGGTCATGTCCACGCTCAGGATGCCCGGGATCTCCAACGGGGCCCGCGGGATCCCCACCAGGCCGTCGTCCCCGCCCGTGAAGGACTGCCACTTCAGGGCCAGCGAGAAGATCATCATGCCGAAGGCCAGGGTGAGCATGGAGAAATAGATCCGCGTGTGGCGGATGCAGAGGACCCCCAGCACCAGCGCCGCCGCGCCCGCCAGGGCCGCGCCCCCCAGCACGCCGAAGAGCAGCGAGGGCTTCAGCAGGAGGAGTTTGGCGCACCCGTAGGCGCCCACGGCGTAGAACCCCGCCTGCCCGAAGGAAAGGAGGCCGCTGTACCCGAACAGGATGTTGAAGCCCAGGGCAAAGAGCGAGAGGATGAGCACCTGCATGGCCACGTACTGCGCGTACCGCCCGCCCACCAGGGGCAGGAGCAGCAGCGCCAGCACCAGGGCCACGAGCCCTGCTCGCCCCGCCATGTCGCCGCGTCGCCGCGTCGCCGCGTCTGCCCCTTCGGTTCCCACCGCCTACCTCGCGAAGAGGCCTTGCGGCCTCACCAGCAGGACCACGGCCATGATCAGGTAGATCAGGGCCAGCTCGAAGACCGGGAAGAGGAGCGTCCCGTAGGCGCTCAGCACGCCCACGACCAGGGAGCCGATGAAGGCCCCCTTCAGGTTCCCCAGGCCGCCGATGACGGTGATGACGAAGGCCTGGATGATCATGGCCGCCCCCAGCCCCGGCGAGGCCACGCGCACCGGCGTGCCCAGCGCGCCCCCCAGGGCGGCCAGCATCGCGCCCACCATGAACACCCCGCTGAAGACCCGCGGCACGTTCACGCCGATGGCGTTGGCCATCTCCCGGTCCGAGGCGGTGGCGCGCACCGTCTTCCCCCACCAGGTCCGCTCGAACCCCAGCCAGAGCACGATCCCCACCCCCGCACCGGCCGCGATGATGAAGGCGTTGTACACGGGGAACGGCCGCCCCACCACGAACCAACTCCCCTCCAGGAAGGCGGGGATGGGCGGGATGCGGAACACGCCGCCCCAAATGAGCTTCACCGCGTCGTCCAGGATCAGGACGAAGCCGAAGGTGAGGAGGAGCTGGTAGGCCTCGTCCACGCCGTAGAGGGCGCGCAGGAAGAAGCGCTCCATGACCCAGCCCAGCAGGGCCACGCCCGCCAGGCTCAGGAGGATGGCCACCCCGAAGTTGAACCCCAGGAGTCCGTAGAAGGTGAAGGCGAGGTAGGCCCCCACCATGAACAGGCTGCCGTGGGCGAAGTTGATCACCCCCAGCACGCCGAAGATGATGGTGAGCCCGGCCGAGATGAGCCACAGGTACATGGCCAGGCTCAGCCCGATCAATCCCTGGAAGGCCAGCGTTCCCATGCGCGATCGCTTATCCCGAGGACGTCCCGCCGGCGGCCCGGCGAGTGATACACGAGCAGTGCACCGTGGGACCTGGATGCTGGACAGGCGGAGGGCGAACCGCGGCGCGGCGGCGGCCGTGGGCCCGCGCGCCCTCGCGGGGGGCGCGCCGGGCCGGGGGGCCGGCGGAGTCCGCCGGCCCCCCGGCTTGCTCACCCCGCGCGCGCTACTTCGCCGCGGAGATGGGCGTGAAGGGCGGCCAGCGGTAGTAGTCCTTCGCCGCCACCACCTTCAGGTCGCCGACGGTGGGGATCGGATATTTCGGATCCATCATCACGCGCCCGGCCGGCACGTTGTACACGAACTGATGGTCCTCGTTCCGGAAGGTCCGCACGCCGGCCGGGGTCACGATCTGCATCCCCTTGAGGGCGTCCACGATCTTGTCCGCATCGAGGCTCTTGGCCTTTTCGATGGCCGCCTTCGCGATGATGACGGACGAGTAAGTGGTCTCGGCGGAATAGTTCGGGAACCGACCCCAGCGCTTCTGGAAGTTCTCGTTGAAGGCCCTGTTCTCCGGGGTGTCCGGCCAGTTGTGTAGGTAGCGGGCGGTGGCCCACAACTTGCCCTTGAACTTGTCCTGCTGCACGGCCTGCGCGACCCCCTCCAGGACGTCCACGGACCCGCCCATGGCCTGCCACCAGACGCTGATCTGGTCGAACACGCCCTGGATCTGGGCCTGCCGCAGCAGCATCACCGCCTCGCCGGCCCACGGCGTGGAGAAGATGGCGTCCGGCTTCTGGGCCATCACCGCGGAGATGTGGGCGGAGAAATCCAGCGTGCCGAAGGGCGCCCAGGCCGCCCCCACGAATTCCACGTCGGGCCGGAACTTCTTCAGATATTCCTTGAAGAGGTTCCAGCTCGTGTAGCCGTACTCGTAGTCGGCGCCGATGTTGGCCCACCGCTTGACGTTCGGCATGTCCTTGAAGATGAGGGCGGCCAGGATGCCGTCCTGGTACACCGGCTCGCTCACCCGCACGATCTCCTTGATGCCCTTCTGGGCCACCAGTTCCTCGGTGAGCCGATGGGTGGCCGCGTGGGTGAAGAAATAGGGGCGCTTCAACTCGGGGAGGACGGGCCCGATGGCCATGGCCGAGCCGCTGGAATCCACCCCCGTGAGGAAGTGGGCGCCCCACTCGGTGACCAGGTAGCGGGTGTTCTTCACCGCCGTGGCGGGCTTCAACTCCTCGTCCATCATCTTCAGCTCGACCTTGCAGCCCAGGATGCCGCCCGCCGCGTTGATCTCTTCCACGGCCAGGGTGGCGCCCATGTTGATCTGCCGGCCGTAGTCCGCGTGGGCGCCGGACGTCGCGCCCTGCGCCCCCACCTTCACCGCTGGCACGCCCAACTGGCACTGCGCCGCCGCCGAGCGTGACGCGGGCACGACCAGAGACACCGCCAGCAGAACCCCCACGAAGACCAGACCCGCCTTTTGACGCCTTTTCATGGCTATCCCCCTCTTGTGTCGGAAGCCTGGCGGCACGCCCCGGCCGTTCCGAACCGGGCGGCGCCGCATCACGGCATTACCCTTATCAACGCTGGGCTGTGGGTGTCAAGGTCCCCGGCCGCGGGGGCGCGGTGGGCGCCGGCGCGCCGGCGCCGCGACGGCATTGCGGCAGGCGGCCGATTGTGCTAAACGTTTCCAGGCCAAGAATTCCCGTCCCTGCGGGAGTTCATGGGAGGAGGCCATGGAACGGGTCATCCATCATTTCCCCGCGCAGGATGATTCCGAGATCGTCCTCGTGATGGTGGCGGATGGCGGCAGGCCCCGCATCGAATGGCGGCGCTACCGCCGGCAGCCCAGCGGCAACGTGGTGGCCGAAGAGCGCTTCCCCATCCGGCTCGCCTGGATCCCCGACCTGATCGAGGGGCTCCTGCGGGCCGAGGACAGCTTCCGGGAGATGCTGATCGAGGTGGAGGGCTGGGGCGCCCAGGCCAGGATGCACGCTTCAGACACCGTGGACCTCCAGGGGACCACCCTGGTGGTGGTCCCCGAGTCCAGCGCGGCCCCGCAGGCAGGGCTGGTTTTGGAGGCTGCCGCGCCGGCACCGACCCGTACGGACCCGTCCAGTCGCGTGTCCGGGCGCTTCCCGCGCTACATCATCCGGTCCCCGCTCATCGTGGCCGTCCAGAGCAGGGATCTCACGAGCCCGAGGATCCTCACGGGCGACGCGGTGGATATCAGTTGGGGCGGGATCCAGGCCCACCTGCCCTCGAAGCTCCAGCCGGGCACCGTCCTGGAGGTCCTCTTGGGGCTGGGCGGCAAGAAGGCCCTGAAGCTGCCGGCCCGCGTGGTGTGGGGCCGCTCCGTGGAGGGGCTGGGCCAGCCGAAGCCCCACGGCCTGGAGTTCCTGCCGGCCGACCCGCGGCTGCGCCAGCTCGTGGAGGGGTACCTCACGCACCTGGCCGAGGGCACCCCCACGGAGCTTTAGCCCGCCCCGATCCTGGGCCCTCCGCCCTCCCCCGCCGGGCCGCCCCTTGCCGTTCCCTTGCCTGTTCACGACCCCAGCCCGGCGCCCCCGCGGGAAGCCGGTGGGATGCCCCGCCCGGTCCCTTGACAAGGCCTCCCGGCTGAGGAAGAATCCCATCCCAGCGATATCCCCGGAGGCAGCACACAACCCAGCGCACCCGGCGCGGGTCCAGCAGGATGGTGAACAACTCTCTTTTCCGCAGGCTGCTCAAAAAGGTCCAGATGCAAGGCGGCGCGCGGATTCCGCATTCCGCAATCCGCATTCCGCAATGGAGAGGTGGGCCTTTTTCAGCGGCCTGTTGGGCCTGCTGGCGGGATTACATGATGGGTCCCGGATACATCTGCG
>DASPOZ010000287.1:0-8535 GCA_035625755.1 Candidatus Sulfotelmatobacter sp. | reverse complement strand
AAGGGCGTGTCCCGAAAGCGTTCCTGGATGGCGTGAAATTTCTGCCGCAGGATCTCGGGGATCCCCGGGAAGATGTAGACGTTCCGGCAGGCGATGACCGGGAACAGCAGGGTCTCCCGCCCCACCAGCTCGGCCCCCTCGGGCACCTCGGCCATCTTCAGGTGGGCCTGCGTGACCCGGTTGCGATAGAACTCCCGCAGCACCCGCTCCAGGCCGGGGTCGCGCACGACCCGGCGGCCGAAGGCGTGGGCCACGGCCTCGATGGTCACGTCATCGTGGGTGGGCCCCACGCCCCCCGAGGTGCAGACGACGTCGAAGGCCCGGGAGAAGGCCCGCACCTCGGCCGCGATCACCACCACGTCGTCCGGCACCACGGCGATGCGGCGCAGGTCCACCCCCAGCTCGCGCAGCGCCAGGGCGAAGAAGGGCGCATTCGCGTCCTGGACCTTGCCCGAGAGGATCTCGTTGCCGATGATGACGAGCCCGGCGGTCTTCCCCATGCTCCGGTTTGTCGTTTGTGGTTTGTCGTTTGTGGTTTGTCGTTCGCAGCCCCGGGGCCGGCCCCCCGGTTCCCGGCCGCCCGCGGCCACCTCCCGGTCCCCCCGATAGCAGGGGCCCCTCACAGCATGAACGACAAACGACGAACGACAAACCAGAGACGATGGTCAGGCGGCTGCGGGCGCCAGGATCCGGCAGACCGCCCCCGCGCGGCGGGCGAACTCCGCGTCGTCCAGCACCGGGATGCTGCCGGCGGTGGACAGCCGCTCGTCCAGTTCCACCCAGGAGACGCAGCCGTCGTAGGCCTCGCGGTTCGCGATGGTGGCGGGCCGAGGCAGGCGATAGGCCCGCAGGATGAGAGCGTGGAGGCCGGGGCGGTCCCGATACCAGAAGCGCCCCTCCACCGCCGACCAGGACAGGATGTGCTCATCGGCCAGGCCCCGCAGCGGCTCGATGGACGTCACCCGCACCACCTCGTCTACCATGGCGTAGTGCCGGAGGGTCACGGTGCGGTCCGTGGGGGCCGCGGCCGCCACCGCCTCGAACTCCGCCCGGGCGCCGGGCGCCAGGTCCTCCGCCTTCTGGTGCACGTAGGTGGGAAACAGGAAGAACTCGCGGTGCTCCACCTCGAACCCGCCCCGTTGCTCGTGGATGCCCCCCTTGCGGAGCAGGACCACCTGCCGCCCGGAGCCCACGTACTGGTCCACGATGGCCCATTCCTTCAGCGCCACATTGTTCGTCGCCAACATCCGCCGATGCCTCCCGGAGGTGCCAGGAACTGTTCGAGCGGCTCGGATTCTAGCCCGGCCCGCGGGGGCCAGCAAGCGAAAAGGCGGCGCGGTGAGTTGACGGGGCGGGTGGGCGGCGGTACCCTGCCCCCTAGCAGGCTGCTGAAAAAGGCCCATCTGCGGCGTTGGCGCGCTCGCGCGGCGCTGCGACGTACGGCCCAAGTACGCCTCGCGCCTCGCCTCGCGCGCCGCCTTGCATCTGGACCTTTTTGAGCAGCCTGCGGAGGAGCGAGTTTTTCAGCGGCCTGTTAGACCGCACCCGTCGGCCCGGAGCGCTTGGCCATGCCCACGTCGCCCTACACGCGGTTCTTCTTCGGGCACCTGATTCCGGGATCCACCCTGGTGTGTGCCGTCCTGTTCCTGGTGGATGTCCCCACGGACGAGGGCTACCGGATCAGCCTCCTGGAGTGGTGCCTGGACTCGGACCGGGCGTTCTTGTACGTGGTCGCCCTCGGCCTGGTGGGTAGCGCGTTCCTGGGGAGCCTGGTGCAGGCCGCCCGGACGCTCGTCGTGGATGTCTGGGCCCTGCGGCGCCGCGCCTGCGCGGCGGTGCCCCCGGCGCCTCCCCCAGAGGTCGCAGCCAGCGCGGCGTCGGGCGGCGGCCCGGCGGACGGCCTGCCCGCCGGCGCGGCCACGCCCCCCCGGCCGCGCAGGACGCCGGGGCCCCTGGCCGAGCTGTACGGCAACCTTGGGCTGTCCCTCGTCGTGGCGGTCCTCTGGATCACGGTCAAGATCATCCGCGGCGGCGGGACCGAGGTGTTCCCCGGCCGCGTCGCCTACGGCGTGCCCCTGGCCGGCCTGGCTGCGGCCGTGCTCCTGTTCGGCGCCTACCGCCGCCTCGGGGGTCGGGGATCGGGGGAAAGCGAATTGTCAATTGACGATTGAGGATTGACGATTTTCGATTGAGGGGCATGGGGTTTAGCGTGACATCCCCTCCTCAATCGACAATCGTCAATCGTCAATGCCCTGGAGAAGGCCCCCAGCCCCCAGGGGGGCGGGCGCGCCGTTGCGCCGGCGCGCAAGGCTGAGGTAGAATCCGGCGCGTTCGGTACCCGTTATCGCGAACATCCCACGTGGAGGGCGCCCCGTGAGCGACGGAAGCCGCGTACCCCTGTCCGGCTGGGCCTTGATCCTGGGGGCCTCCAGCGGGTTCGGCGAGGTCTGCAGCCTGGCCCTGGCCGAGGCGGGCATGCACATCTTCGGCGTCCACCTGGACCGGAGGGCCACCCTCCCCAACGTGGAGCGGATCGTGGGCGAGATCCGGGCCAGGGGCCGCGAGGCCGCCTTCTTCAACGTGAACGCCGCGGACGAGGCCAAGCGCCGCGAGGTCCTGGACGCCCTGGAGAAGACCCTGGCCGAACGGGGGACGCCCGGCGCCGTCCGCGTGCTGCACCACTCCCTGGCCTTCGGCACCCTCAAGCCCTACATCGCCGACCGCCCGGAGGACGCCCTCACCAAGGCCCAGATGGACATGACCCTGGACGTGATGGCCCACAGCCTGGTCTATTGGGCGCAGGACTTGGTGGTCCGCCGCCTCATGGGGCGGGGGGGACGGATCTTCGCCATGACGTCGGCCGGCGGCCACAAGGTATGGAAGACCTACGGGGCCGTTTCCGCCGCCAAGGCCGCCCTGGAATCGCACATCCGCCAGCTCGCCGTGGAGCTCGCCCCGGCCGGGATCACGGCCAACGCCATCCAGGCCGGCGTCACGGACACGCCCGCCCTCCGCAAGATCCCGGGAAACGAACGTATGCTGGAGCATGCCGCCGCCGCGAACCCGGGCGCCCGCCTCACCACGCCGGCCGATGTCGCCGCCGCCCTCGTGGCTTTCAGCCTGCCCCACACCCAGTGGATGACGGGGAACGTCATCCGCGTGGACGGCGGCGAGGACATCGTCTAACCAAAGAACTTCGTTTGTCGTTTGTGGTTTGTCGTTTGTCGCTCGGCAACCGTTCGGGGGTCCGAGTTCCCGAGGGCCTTTGAACCGCCAAGGCGCCAAGGTCGCCAAGGAGCTTTCCTTGGCGCCGCCGGCCGGTCCGGCCGGCGGCGCAGATTGAGAAGCCTTGGCGTCCTTGGCGCCTTGGCGGTTCAAGGTGCAAGTCCGCAAGGCCTGAACGCTTACGTAGTTCAGTCGGTTTCCAGCGGTCAGGAACGACAAACCACAAACGACGAACGACGAACGGCCGGCGCCGTCAGGCGCCGGCGGCGTTGAGGCGGATGCACTCGAGCATCAATTCCGCCGCCCGCACCGACTCCGGGATATCCAGGTACTCGTTCAGGGTGTGGTTCTCGTGCTGGCCGGTCCCGAAGGTGGCCACGGCGATGCCGCGCTCGTTGAAGATGTTCGCATCCAGCCCGCCCCCCGTCCGCCGCAGCGAGATCGTCCGCCCCAGGCGGCGGCCGGCCTCGGTGATGAGGCCCACGATGCGCTGCTCCGGCGCGAGGCGCATGCGGGGATAGTCCGACATCACGGTCTCCTCCACGCGGCCGGTCACCGTTCGCCCGTCCTGCTGGGCCCGGTGGCGGCCGGCGGCGCGCTGGAAGCGGCGCTGCATGTGGGCGACCTGGCGGGCCAGTTTCCGCTCATCGTGGCTGCGCGCCTCGGCCTTCACCAGCACGAAGTCCGTGATGATGTTGGTGGCCTTCCCACCCTCGATGACGCCCACATTGGCCGTGCTCTCGGCGTCCAGCCGCCCCAGGCGCATGCGCGCGATGGCCTCGCCGGCGATCCGGATGGCGCTGATACCGGCCTCGGGGCGCACGCCGGCGTGGGCGGCCAAGCCGTGCACCCGGAACTCCAGCCGGCAGGCCGTGGGGGCCTCCGTGATGATCTCGTCGGGGGCGTCGCTGTCCAGCGCGATCCCCTCCCGGGCCCGGATGCGCCCGTAGTCCAGGTGCTTGGCCCCCAGCAGGCCCACCTCCTCGCAGATGGTGAAGACCACGTCCAGGTCCCCGTGCGGGATGGCGTCCTCGCGCAGGACCCGGAGCGCCTCCATGATCACGGCCACGCCGCTCTTGTCGTCTCCCCCCAGCACCGTGGTGCCGTCGGTGCGCACCCGGTCGCCCTCCACCCGGGGCTTCACCCCCTCGCCCGGGACCACCGTGTCCACGTGGGCGTTGAGGAACAGGACCGGCGCCCCGGGCCGCGTGCCGGGCACCCGGGCGATGAGGTTCCCGATCTCCCCGCCCACGGCGGCGCCGGCGTCGTCGAATTCCACGGCGGCGCCCAGGGCCTCCAGGTCCGCCTGGAGCCTGCGCATGATGGCGCCTTCCTTGCGGGAATGGCTGTCGGTCCGGACCAGGTCCAGAAAATACCGCACGTACCTTTCGCGATCGATCATGGATTTCCCCCTAGCATAGCGTTTGCCAAATGGCTTTACAGTCGCCCTCCCCGAAAATCCCCTCTCCTCCTTGGGGGAGAGGACGCGGGTGAGGGGGCCAGGACACCAGCGGTTCAGGTGCCTTGACACCCTCACCCATACCCTCTTCCCGTGTCAGGGAGAGGGAGGATAAGAGACTATCAATGTTCTTGAGAAACGGTACGCTAGCGTCCTTGGCGCCTTGGCGGTTCAGAAATGGGTGGCGGTGCCAGCGGGCCGCGGGGCCCGCCGGCCGAAGAGGGCCTCGCCGGTGGCCGTGAGCCGGGCCTCGGCCTCGGCCGGCGCGCGGCCCCACAGGGCGGCCACCTCGGCTGCCACGCGGAAGAGCATCGCCGGCTCCGTGCGCCGGCCCTCGAAGGGGCCCCGGAACGGCCACGGGCCGTCCGTTTCGATGAGCAGACGATCCCGGGGCACGTCCCGCACCAGCGCGCGGTCCCGATCCCGGTAGCACACCTCCGGCGTCACCGAGACGCAATAGCCGGCCGCGCAGATGGCCGCGGTCACCGCCGGCGCCGCCTTGTGCCAGTGGAACATGGCCCGGGTCGCGCCGGCCGCCTGCAGCACGCCCAAGGCCGCGCCGGCCGCCTCATGCGGCGCGTGGAGGATCAGGGGCAGGTCCAGTTCCACGGCGAGGTCGGCCAGGAACCGCAGGCGCGCCTCCCCGGCCCGCTGGACCCCCACCGGGTCCTGCGCGTCCCGCAGGCTGTAGTAGGGGAGGCCCGCCTCGCCGATGCCCACGATGGCATCCCGGTGGCGGCGTACCTGGGCGGCCACCTCGCGCAGGTCCGCCTCCGTCGCCGGGCGTTCGGGGTGCAGCCCCAGGCACGGCCACACGAAGTCCGGGTGATCGCGGGCGATCTGCAGGATCCGGGCGTTGGACTCGACGCCGGAGCCCACGGCCACGGCGCAGGCCACCCCGTTGGCGCGGGCGCACCGGATCACGCCGGCCAGGTGCCGGTAGGCGGGATCGTCCAGATGGATGTGCGCGTCGATCAGCACGGTTCCCGGTTCACGGTTTCCAGTTCCCGGTCCCTGATCCCTCCCCGTGTCCTGCAGCCCGGCCCCCCGGGGGGCCCATCCAACCGGGAACCGGGAACGGGGAACCGGGAACCAACCGGGGTCAAGGGATCAGGACGACGCGGCCCGGGGCGGCCCCCCGCTCCACGTCGGCCAGCGCCGCGTTGGCCTCCGCCAAAGGGCGCGTGGCCGCCACGATGGGCCGCACGGTCCCCGCCGCCACCAGGCCGGCCACATCCGCCAGGTCCCGCCGCGTGTAGGACAGGGCGCCCAGGATCGCCACCTCGCGGTTCACGCACCAGGCCGAGTCCACGCTGAAGGCCTGCCCCCGGTCGTACCCCAGCAGGACGATCCGGCCCCCGGGCGCCACCAGCCGCATGGCCTCTTCCATGGCGGGCCCCACGGCCCCGCCGCCCACCACCTGCGCCACCACGGCGGCGCCGGCCGGGGCCGCGGCCCGCACGGCCTGCCCCGGCGCCGCGCGCGCGCCGTTCACCGTGACCTCGGCGCCGAGCTCCGCGGCCAGGGCCAGCCGGCCGTCCTCCACGTCGATGGCGATGGCCCGGCCGCCCAGGGCGCGCACGAACTGGATGACGTGCAGGCCCAGCCCGCCGGCCCCGATCACGGCCACCCACTCCCCCGGCTGCACGCGCGCCAGGTGCCTCATGGCCCGGTACGGCCCCGCCATGGCGCCGGGGATGATCGCCCCCGCCTCCCAGGAGACGCCCTCGGGGAGGGGGCAGGCGTTCCGCCCCGGCGCCACCACGTGCGTGGCGAAGCCGCCGTCCCGCTCGATGCCCAGGCGGCCCCCTCCGGCCGCGCAGAGATTCTCGCGCCCGTCACGGCACCAGGCGCACTCCCCGCAGGTGATCCGGTGGGCGAGCGCCACCCGGTCCCCCTCCCGCGCCCCGGAGACGCCCGGCCCCGCGGCGGCCACCCGCCCCGCGATCTCGTGCCCCGGGACCACCGGCAGCGGCACGCCGGGGAGCCGCCCGTGGACCACCTTCAGGTCCGTGGCGCACACCCCGCAGGCCGCCACCTGCACCAGGATCTCGCCCGGCCCGGGAATGGGCGAGGGGCGTTCTTCCCCCACCAGCGGACGCCCGAATTCCCGGACCACCATCGCGCGCATCGTCGCACCGAAGGACTGAGGACTGAGGCACGAGGGCTGAGAGGACGACGTTCTCAGCCCTCGGCCCTGGGTCCTCGGTCCTGCCTCAGGAGTCGTCGCGTATCTCAACGGCGAGGAAGAGGTCCCCCGGGCGGGCGCCCGGTGTGGCGCGCCCCTTGCCGCGCAGCCGGAGCCTCGTGCCGGGGCGGATGCCCGGCGGGATGGTCACGACGATGTCGTCCGGTTCCCCGTGGTGCGCCAGGCTGAGCCGCTTGCGGCCGCCCCGCTCGGCCTCGGCGCGCGTCAGGCGCAGCGGGTAGGTCACGTCCGTCTGGGCGGGCGTAGCCCGGCCGGAGGCTTCCCCGCCCGCGGGGACGGGCTCGGCGGCGCCCGGGCCGCCGGGGGGCAGGCCGAGGAGCCATCGGCCCGCGCGCGCCATCCGCCCCAGCACCCCTCGCGGCCGCGGCAGGGGCGGCGCCGCGGGAGGCGCCACCGGCCGGGCGGCCTGCGCGCCCCGCAGGGCCGCCCGGGCCAGCCGGAACAGCGCGAACACGGGCGTGAGCGGGGTGATGATGAAGACGCCGCCCGTCACCACGGCGCGGCCGCCGAAGAGCGTCTGGTGGAAGAGGTGCCGGTCCACCCGCATCCCCATCCGCTCGAACTCGCGGGCCAGTTCCTCGAAGATGGCGCTGGCCCGCGGGTCCGCGAACAGGTCCCGGAAGATGTCCTCGCGGGCGTGCCGGAACTCCCCCGGGGCCCCGGCCAGGCGCGCCCGATCGTACTCGCGGCGCTTAGCCGGATCGATGAGGACCGCGTAGGCCTCGCTGATCTCCTTGAACCGCTCCTCGGCCCGCGGGTCGCCCGCGTTCCGATCCGGGTGCCATCGAAGCGCCAGGCGCCGATACGCCCGGCGGATCTCTTCCTCGCTGGCTTCCGGGCGCAAACTCAGGATCTCGTAGTAATCCTTCCCGAACCGCGTGCGCGCCACCATTACCCCACCCGCGTCTTCAGCCTTTCACAACCTATCAACCCTCGGAACCGAAGGTGCCCTGCCGCAGGCTGCTCAAAAGGGTCCAGATGCAAGGCGGCGCGCGATGGGCCGAGTGAGGCGTACGCCGGGTACGTCGCAGCGAGCGCCCGAGCGCGCCAACACCTCACCCGCTGCCGTTCCGTCGGTAGCGGGGAAAAATGCCGGGCCTTTTTCAGCAGCCTGCCCAACAGCCGGTTCCCCGCAGGCTGCTCAAAAGGGTCCAGATGCAAGGCGGCGCGCGATGGGCCGAGTGAGGCGTACGCCGGGTACGTCGCAGCGAGCGCCCGAGCGCGCCAACGCCGCATATGGGCCCTTTTCAGCAGCCTGCTACTCGAGGGCCAGCACGCGGTCGCGCAGGCGTGCCGCAATCCGATCGTACTCGTCCGGCTCCGCGCCGCCCATGGCCAGCAACTCGCCCGCCGTCACCGGTTTGCCGAAGACCACGTCCAGCCGGTGGGGCCGGGGCAGGGTCCCGAACCGGGGCCAGGCCTCGAAGGACCCCCGGATCCGCGCGGGAACCAGGGGCACTTCGAGCTCCTTGGCCAGGATTGCAGCGCCCCGCTTGAAGGGCTGCGGCGTGCCGTCGATGGACCGGGAACCTTCGGGAAAAATGCAGAGGATCTTCCCCTGCCGCAAGACGTGGGCCGAGGCCTGCAAGGCCCGGTAGAGGTGAGCGTCCAAGTCCACCGGGATGACCCGCAGGCAGCGGCC
>DASPOZ010000286.1:0-3231 GCA_035625755.1 Candidatus Sulfotelmatobacter sp. | reverse complement strand
GAACTCGGCCATGGCCCGCCCCAGGTTCTTGGCGAGCTTGGGCAGCTCCGCAGGCCCGAAGACCAGCAGGGCGATGACGAAGATCACGATCAACTCGGGCATGCCGATGCCGAACACCTGCGTCCCCCCGCTTCCTCGTTTCGGATCCGCGCCGCGGTCGCGCCGCCCTCCGGCCGACAACCCCGGCGACCCGCTAGCCCGGCACCACCACCGCCCGGGCGCGCAACTTCTTCATCATCCCATACGCCACCGGCCCCGTCAATGCCGCGACGGCGCCCCACGCGAGGGCGGGCGCGCCGGCCGCGCCCATGGCGGCCAGGGCTGTGGCCATGGGACAGGCCACCGCCAGCGCCACCCCCGACGGGCCCCCGGGGATGCGGAAGGCCCCCGCCGGCGCGGCGGCCAGTCGCCGCCGCACCAGGGCCGCGCACTGGAGCCCCAGGGCCAGACAGTAGAGCAGCACGTCCAAGACCACCAGCTGCTTGAACGGCAGCGGCGCCAGCGCGGTGCAGGCGGCCGCGCTGGCGGCGATGGCGGCGCACGGCGTCCCCCGCAGCGGGTGCAGCCGCGCCAGCGCGGCCGGCAGGTAGCCGTCCTGCGCCAGCACGAAGGGGAGGCGGGAGTAGCTGAGGAGCAGCGCGCTGAAGAGGCCCGCCATGCTCCCCATCCCCCCCAGGGCGAGGGCGTACCCGAGCCAGGGCCCGCCCACCGCCGCGCCGATGGCGGGAAACCCGCCGGTCTTCCACGCCCCCGGCTCCACCCCCGCGGCCAGCGCCGCGCCCAGCGGCAGGACGTACCCCACCACCACCAGGGGCAGCGTGCCCATGAGCGCGAGCGGATAGGCCCGCCCCGGGTCGGCCACCTCGCCCGCGAAGGTGCTGGTGTTGTCCCACCCCGAGTAGTTCCAGAGCAGCACGCTGATCCCCACGCCGAGGGTGGCCACGGCCTCACCGCCCGGCGGCAGGAACGGCTGCCACGGCGGGCGCGTGGCCCCCCCGAAGCCCGCCGCCACGAGGGCGACCACGGGAACCTGGACGACGACGGCGAGGATCATGGCGCTGACGCCGACCGGCCGGATGCCGGCCATGTTCAACCCGGCCACCAGCCAGATCAGCGCCGCCGCGATCAGGAACCGCACGGGGGGGGCCATCCCGGGCACGAAGGTCTGGAGGTAGCCGACGAAGAGGACGGGATAGATGGCGCTGTCCGCAAACGAGGTGAGGAGGTTCCACCAACCTTCCTGGAAGCCCCAGAACTCGCCCAGGGTCCGCCGCACCCAGACGTAGTAGCCGCCCTCTTCGGGCATGGCGGTGGCGAGCTCCGCCGCCACCAGGGCGATGGGCAGGCTCCAGACGAGCGGGACCGCCAGGAGGAGCAGCAGCCCCATGCCGGGACCCACGCTGGGGACCAGGTCCTCGATCCCGTAGGCCCCGCCGCTCACGGTGAAGTAAGCGATCCCGATGAGCGGGCCCAGGGCCAGCACCCGCCGCAGGGGCGGGCCCGCTGCCCCGCTCACGCGCAACCCGCCATCGGGGATGGCGGAATGCGGAATGCGCCACGGGGAACCCATCAGATGTACTTGCGCAGGGCGCGGCCGATCCAGCGCCAGCTCAGCCCGAGGAGGGCCGCGCCGCCGATGATGCCGCCGCCCAGCAGGGCCTCGCCGTGCAGGACGTAGAGCGCGCCCAGCAGCAGGGCCGCCCCTCCCGCACAGATGCCCAGCAACAGGAACCCCGACCCCCCCTGCATCCTTCTCCTTCCTCGGGACCGACCCGCGGAGACGACGGGCGATGTCCAACCACCGGCCGTACGACCCCCTAGCCCTCCGCGAGCGCCGGCCGGCCCCGCACAGTTCGAATGACGCCGTACGCCACCGGCCCCGTCAGGGCCGCCACGGCGCTGAACAGGATGGCGGAGCGGCCGGCCCCCCCGATGGAGGCCACGACCACCGCTGTGAGGGAACCCACCACCAGGGCCACGCCGAGCCACCCGCCCGGGATCCGGAAAGCCCCCGCCTCGGCCCCGCGCAGCCGCCGCCGGACCAGGGACGCGCACTGCAGCCCCAGCGCCAGGAAGTATAACAGAATGTCGAACACGACCAGCTTCTGGAACGGGAAAGGGACCAGGGCGGTGCAGGCGGCCGCGCTGACGCCGATGGCAGCCCAGGGCGTCCCCCGTGTGGCGTGCACGCGGGCCAACGCCTTCGGCAGATAGCCATCCTGTGCCAGCACGAAGGGGATGCGCGAGTAGCTCAAGAGCAGCGCTCCGAAGAGGCCGAACATGCTCGCCATCCCGCCGAGGGCCATGCCCGCGCCGAGCCACGGCCCACCCAGGGCCGCGCCGATGGCCTTGAAGCCCCCGGCCTTCCAGGCCCCCGGGTCCACCCCGGCGGCCAGCGCCGCGCCCACCGGCAGGAGATACCCCAGCACCACCAAGGGCATCGTGGCCAGGAGGGCCAGCGGATAGGTGCGGCCGGGGTTCGCCACCTCACCGACGTACGTGCTGGTGTTGTCCCATCCCGAGTAGTTCCAGAGGAGCACGCTGAGGCCGACCCCGAAGGTGGCCGCCAGTCCGCCGCCCGGCGGGAGGAACGGCCGCCAGGGCACCTGCGTGGCCCCGGCGAATCCGGCCACCACGAGCGCGAGGATGGGAAGCTGGATGACCAGGGCGAGGATGAGTGCGCTGGCACCGACCTGCTCGATCCCGGCCATGTTGAGCGCAGCCACCACCCATATGAAGGCCGCCGCCGCCAGGAAGCGCACGCGGGCGTCCATGCCGGGAAAGAAGCCCTGCAGGTAGCCGACGAAGAGCACGGGGTAGATGGCGCTGTCCGCGAACGAGGTGAGCAGGTTCCACCAGCCCTCCTGAAACCCCCAGAACTCGCCGAGGCTGCGCCGCACCCAGACGTAGTAGCCTCCCTCATCGGGCATGGCGGTGGCCAGCTCTGCGGCCACCAGCGCCACGGGGAGGCTCCAGATCAGGGGGATCGCGATCAGGAGGGCCAGGCTCATGCCGGGGCCCACGCTGGGCACGAGGTCCTCGATCCCGTAGACCCCGCCTCCCACCGTGAAGTACACGATGCCCATGAGCGGCCCCAGCGTGAGGACCCGCTTGAGGTGAGGGCCCTCGGCCCCGCTCACGTGGCCCCCGCCATTGCGGATTGCGGAACGCGGAGTGCGGACTGGCATTCGGGTGAAGCAATCCGCACTCCGCGTTCCGCGTTCCGCATTC
>DASPOZ010000285.1:0-6318 GCA_035625755.1 Candidatus Sulfotelmatobacter sp. | reverse complement strand
AGGACCCCGCGGGAGGCCAGGGCCCGCACCGCCTCGCCGATGCGGGCGAAGGTCTCGTCCAGCAGGGTGGGCACTACCTCCACATCCCCCGCGTCCCGCAACTCGAGCCCCGCGAGCATGGGGCGGTCCGCCTCCAGGTCGTGATAGCCCCGGCCCCGCCTGTAGAAGGCGTACTGGGTGGAGGCCTCGCGGATCGCGCGGGGGCCCAGCCGGGCGCCGCCCAGGTTCGTCGTGCCCTCGTCCCAGGGGATGCCGAGGATCGCCGCGTGCGGGGCCGGCGACCCGTCGGCGACATAGTGTGGGACCTTGGCGAAGGTGGCGATCCCCGTGAAGGGGAGGCTCATATCCGTCCTCCCGGGCGGGCCCCGCGAGGCGCCCTCCCGCCGGGCGGCGGGGCACCGCCGCCGGAGGCATGGCCGGCGGCGGCCCACGCCGCGCGCACCCGCCCCGCCAGGTCCTCCAGCGTCGCGGCCCGCGTGGCCGCCGCGACGCGCACCAGGGTCACGGCCGGGTGGGCCTTCACGCGATCGATCCACGGGTGCGCCGCCTGAAGGACCGTGCCCAGCACCACGGCGTTGGGGCCCTCCAGCGCCCGCTCCACGGCGGCGCGGAAGCGCGGCGAGCAGGCCTCCATCTTGCCGATCTCGTCGATCACGATGAGGGCGGCGCCCTCGAGGGCCCGCTCCAGCGCGGCCACGCCCACGGCCTCCAGGGCATCCACGTCCACACGGTAGCGGCCCACCCGCGGCCCGCCCGCATCCTGCGCCCCGGCCTCGCGGGCCAGCACGCCCCGCCGGCCGGCCAGGTCCTCGAGGGCGAAGCCGCTGCGGCGCCCGCCCTGGCGGATCTCGGCGGTGAAGAAGCCGCCGGCGGGCAGTTGCAGGGCGCGGAGGAGCTGGCGCAGCAGGGTGGTTTTCCCCACGCCGGGCGGGCCCGTCAGCAGAAACGCGGTGGCCATGGGCACGTGGGAGAGGAGGCGGGTGCGGCTCAGAACCAGAGTTCGCGGGCCTTGAGGGCTTCCTGCCCCTGCGCCTCGCCGGCCACGTCGAGGATGTTGGTGGTGTGCCAGGTCTCGCGGGCCTGGGCGATCTGGGCGACCTCCGCCTCCTGGAAGATGTACCGGTTCACCTTCGTGTACGACAGGATCTCGTCCAGGATCTGGACGATCTGCTCGTTGGCGAACTTGTTGGCGCCCCGGGCCGCGCCGATCTCCCGCTCCAGGAGGTAGGCCACCATCTTGGCCTTGTTCTCCACCGCCTGCTTGAACGCCAGCGACAGCGAGCTCGAGACGGCGGCCGGGTTCCGCAGCTCCAGCAGCTTGATCCGGCTCTTGGCCTGGTTCAGATAGTTTTCGGCCAGGACCAGGTGGTACTTGATCTTCTCCTGCGTGTCCTCCTTGAGCATCAGGCGGATCTCGTCGTCGAATTTGGCCAGGTCGGCCAGGGCCTTGAGGAACTCGTCGGAGGTGCTGCGGGCCATCGCCCCCGTCTTCTCCTCGCGGGCGATGGCGTCGATCTGGCGCTCGCTGTAGGTGAGGGTGCCGGCGCCCAGGGCAATGCGGCTCAGCACCTTCACGGCCTTGGTAGCCGGGTCATCCTCTTCCCGGACGATCAGGCTCTGGCAGCCGGACAGGGCGAACAGCACCAGGACGGGCGAGGCCAGCGTGAGGAAGCGCATGCCGGTCATCCTACGTCCCCGCCCCGGCGGGGGTCAAGGCGATTCCCGCGGCAGCGTGAGGGCCAGGCGGAACCCGTAGTCGGTGAACCGCCGGTCCGGCGGGAGGCTGGACCGGTGGGCGCAGCGGCAGAACGGGATGTGGTGCCGCCAGGCCCCCCCGCGGGATGCCCGGCGGACGCCCGTGGCGGGGCCCGGCGGATTCCGGTCCGGCGAGACGGCGTAGTAGCCGGGGTCGTACCAGTCCGCGCACCATTCGTGGACGTTGTTCTCGGTGTTGTAGAGGCCGTAGCCGTTGGGGGCGAAGCGGGCCACCGGCTCGGGCCGGTCGGGGTTGGCGCGTTGCGGGTGGTCGGGGAGGGCCTCGGGCGCCTCATCCCCCCAGGGGTATCGCTTGCCCTCCAGGCCGCCGCGGGCAGCCTTCTCCCACTCGGCCTCCGTGGGGAGGCGGTATGGCTTGCCGGTGAGCGCCGCGATCCATTCGCAGTAGGCGGCCGCGTCCACCCAGCTCACGGCCACCACGGGCTGCTCGAGGTTGTTGAAGCGCGGATCCGTTAGGCATGGCGGGGGCGCGTGCCCGGTGGCCTTTAGGAAGGCCGCGTACTGCCGGTTCGTGACGGTGGTGGTCGCCATGCCGCAGGGGTCCACGTAGACCCGGTGGGCGGGCCGCTCCTCGCGGGCCCCGCCATCGTCTCCCATGAGGTACCAGCCGCCCGGGATCACCGCGATCTCGGGTTCGAGAGGTACGGCTCGCCCGTTCATCCGCCGCGCCCCCTCCGCGGGACACGCCCGGCGATTACGATGAGGAACGGGGTAGGCATGGGGGTTCCGTGAGGTGAACGCTCAGCGCCTGTTGGACTTTGGGGCACCAATTTCGCGGGCCGCTCAAAAGGGCCCAGGTGCAAGGCGGCGCGCGATGGGCCGAGTGAGGCGTACTCCGGGTACGCCGCAGCGAGCGCCCGAGCGCGCCAACGCCGCAGATGGGCCCTTTTCAGCGGCCCGCGAGGTGGGAGGCGATGCGCGCGAAGAGGTCGCCCTCCGGGCTGTTCGGCCCGCCGGCCCCCGGCCAGAAGCCGTACTGTTGCGCGTCGTGGATGGTGGTCTGGGCCCGCACGGTCGTGGTCCCGTCGGGCGCGGGGTGGACGAGGATGTCCATGCTCACCCGCAGGATCTGAATGAACGCGCCCCCACCGCGCATCCCGCCGCCCTGCACGGGCATGTCGTAGGTGAACTGGCCGGTGACGATGTGGCCCTGAGCCGGATCCACGACCGCCGGGGGCACGATGCCGAGGGACTGCAGCGTGGCGTTCCACACCGCCTCGTGGGGCGCGCGGAAGGCGGTGGCCGCCGGCGGCGAGATCACGGGATAGATCGGCTGCCCCGCGCAGGCGGCGTGGATGAGGCCCACCAGGGCGGCGAGCGCGCCGGCACACAGCCTCACCCCCATCGGTCCCGCGGCCCGCCGGGCTCGTGGGCGATGGGTCCCAGTCCCTTCTTTGCGAGGCATGGCGTTCCCCTTCCCCTGCTGCTCACGGAGCGCCTCCCCCATCCATCAGACACGGCGGCCCCGGCACTTGTCAAATGCGGGGGGTGTCAGCGGCGGCCGCCGGCCATGGCGCGGGCCTCGGGCATCGCCCGCAGCCGCACGAGGGCCCAGAGGCCCGGCAGCGCCCCGGCCCCCAGGCTGGCGAAGGCCCAGCCCCAGACCCGCGGCGGCGCGCCGGGGGCGTTGGTGGCGTCCAGCACCAGGCCGAAGGCGGCCGGGGCCACCGCGCCCGCCGTGTACCCGATGAGCGAGCGGAGCGCCAGCGTCGTTCCCAGGATCCGGGCCGGGACCAGCTCGGTGATGGCCGTGGAGTAGATGGCCGAGTCGCCGATGATGGCGAAGGAGTACACCGCGCCCACCGCCAGGACGAAGCCCAGGGGCTGGCCCACCATCCAGCCGAAGGCGAGGGAACAGGCGGCGCTGGAGGCCAGGAGGGCGAGGCTCATCCCGGTGCGCCCCCAGCGGTCTGAGAGGGCGCCGGACACGCTGCTGGAGAGGAGGCCCACCAGGTGCATCCCGGCCGTGAGGTTGGCCCCCACGGCCACGGCCACGCCGGGCCCCGCCCCGGCCGTGGCCGCGGCCGCCGTCAGGAAGGCGGGCGTCCAGCCCCACATCCCCAGCAGCTCCCACGCGTGGAACGTGTAGGCCCAATTGACGAGCATCCCGGCGCGGTTGCGGAGGGTCTCGCGCACCCCGCTCCATCCGGGGCCGCCGCCGCGCGGGGGCTCGGCCACGCCGCGCACCACCACGGCCGAGAGCCCGGCGGCGGCCACCGGCCCCAGGGCCGTGAGCAACAGGGCGGCCCGCCAGCCGAGGGCCGAGATGAGCGAACCCGTGCAGGCCACGGAGGCGGCGTTGCCCAGCGACATGGCCCCGAGGAAGAGGCCCATGGCCCGCCCCCGCCGCGGCCCCTCGTACCGGGTGGCGACGAGCATGAGGCCCGGCGTGTACCCCCCGCCCGAGACGAGGCCCAGGAGGCCGTACAGGATCAGGGCGGAAAGGAAGTCGGCGGCCAGGGCCCCGAAGAGGGTCGCACAGACGGCCCCGGCCACGCCGGACGCGAGGAAGACCCGGCGGGCGCCCCATCGGTCCGCGGCGGCGCTGGTGCCCACCAGCGAGAGGGAATACCCGAGCAGGAAGACGCTCTGCACGAGGCCCGCCCGCGCCGCCGTCATCCCCCAGGCGGGGCGGAGCACGGGGATTGCCGTGGCGTAGTTGAGGGCGACCATGTTGGAACCGACGCGGGCGGCGCAGATGCTCAGCAGCCACACCCCACGCCCCCGGGGGCTCTCCGGCGCGCCGCTCACGCCAACCTCCTCAGTTTCGCAAGTCCCGGGTCCTGGGTCCCGAGTCCCGGGTCCACACGCAACGGAGCACGGACCCGTGGAGCGGGGTTCCCTCGTCTCCTGACTCGGAAGTCCCTGGACAGATCGTTCCCGTACCCGTTCCCGTGCCCGAAGTCTGACCCAGGAAACGTCTCTTGCTCCAACCGGTTGCGCTCCGATTTCGGCGGGCCCGTCGGGAACGGCAACGGGAACGGCAACGGGAACGAATAGTGACGAGTTCTTCGGGCTCAGGACGCTCGCGTGCGCGCCACCCGCGCGTCAGGGCGGCGGGGCGGGCGCGCGCGCACCCCGGGCGGGCCGCCAGCGGAAGACCGGGATGCCGGCGGCGAGCAGGCCCAGGGCGGCCAGGGATGCCGCCGGGCGCTCGGCCACGGCGCTGGCCCCCATGCCGGCGCAGGCGGCGAGGTACAGCGCGGGCACCACCGGGTAGCCCCACACGCGGAACGGGCGCGGCAGCCGCGGGGCCCGGGCGCGGAGGACGAACACGGCGGCCACCGTAAGCCCCGATACCACGACCATCATGACGGTGGCGAAGGTGAGCAGGAATTCGAACGTCCCGGTCAGGATGAGGACGGTGACCCAGGCCGCCTGCACCGCCAGCGCGAGGGCCGGGGTGCCGGTGCGTGGGTGGAGCGCGCCGAGGGCGGGGAAGAAGGCCCCGTCCCGGCCCAGGGCGTAGGTGATGCGGGCCGCGGTGAGGATGGTGACGTTCAGCGCCCCCAGCGTGATGAGGGTGATGAGCCCGGCGAAGCCGCCCGCCGCGCGCGGCCCGATGAGCGCCGCCGCCGCCGCCTCCCCCACGCTCAGCGCCTGCTGCAGGCGGGGGAGGGGGAAGGCGTACACGTAGAGCAGGTTGAGGGCCAGGTAGAGCGCGGCGGCGCCGCCGGTGCCCAGGGCCAGGGCCCGGGGCAGCGTGCGGCCGGGGCGGGCCACCTCTCCCGCGACGTAGGTGGGGGCGTTCCAGCCGGCGTAGGTAAAGAAGATGGGAAGCAGCGCCGTCCCCAGGGCCGCCCAGGTGGGGGCCGGCGCCGGGGGGACGGCCGCCGCGGTAAGGTGGGTCAGCGACCCCCGGCCGCCGCCGAAGCCGAGGAGCAGCAGCAAGCCGATGGCCGCCAGCGTCAGCCCCGTGAGGGCGTTCTGGAAGCGGCTGGTGGCCTTCACCCCGATCCCGTTGAGCACGGTGAGGCCGGCGACGGCGGCGATGGCCGCGGCCCGCACCGCGGACGCCGGCAGCGGGGCGCCGGCGGCCGCGGCCCCCGCCGCCCGTAACCCGTATTCCCCCACTCCCACCGCGATGGCGGCGATGGCGCCGGAGAACGTCACCAGGAAGCTGGCCCACGCGTGCAGGAAGGCCCACAGCGGGCCGAACGCCTCCCGCAGATACACGTACTCGCCCCCCGCCTCGGGGAGCGCGGCGCCCAGCTCGGCGTAGCTCAGGGCGCCGGCCAGGGCGATGGCGCCGCCGCAGGCCCACAGCGCGAAGTACCACGCCGGCGTGCGCGCCAGCGCGGCCACGCCGGCGGGCGTGAGGAAGATGCCCACGCCCACCACGTTGGCCAGCACCAGCACGGTGGCGTCCAGCGTGCCGAGGGCCCGCCGCTGGCCGCCGCGCGCACCCCCCGGTTCAGAGCTCATCGGCGTCGCGGGATCGAACCGGGAACCGGGAACACGGAACCGGGAACCCGGCCCCGGGTCAGCGGGGCAGGCCGCACAGCGCCAGGGTGAACAGCAGGGCCAGCAGGACCAGGCTGC
>DASPOZ010000284.1:0-8931 GCA_035625755.1 Candidatus Sulfotelmatobacter sp. | reverse complement strand
GTACTCCACGGTGGCGCGCTCCGTGGCGAAGTTGACGGACGCCGCCAGGACGCCGGGCGCCGCCCGCAGCGCCGCCTCGATGGTGTTCACGCAGGAGGCGCACGAGATGCCCCGGATGGGGATCACGGCCCGCGCCGCGGGCACGTCGTATCCCAGGTCGCGCACGGCCCGCACCAGGGCCTCCACCCCCGTCCGGGCCGGGTCGAACTGCACCGTGGCTCGCTCGGCGGCGAAATTGACCGCGGCCCGCGCCACCCCCTCCACCCGCGACAGGCCCTCCTCGATCCGGGCGGCGCACGCGGCGCAGCTCATCCCCTGGAGCGGCAGGTCCAGCCGCTCCAGAGCGGCGTTCTCTTTGGCGCCTACCGTTTGAACATCCGCTGGCATGAGACAGATACCCTTCCACCCCGCCCGCTCGCGGAAGGGCCGCTCCCGCCATCCATCCTTCTGCCCCGTTCGATGCGCGGGGGGCCCGGGCGTTTCGCGTCAGCGTGCGAGGGCCACGCCGGGGACCAGGCGCTCCGCCAGGCCCGGCCCCAGATAGGTGGCGGCCCGGTGCTGGATGCGCTGGAGCAATTCCCGATAGGTGGAATCGCCCCGGAGCACGTGGCAGTAGGCCTCCAGGAAGCGGTCGTAGATGCAGAGCACCCGGTACCAGAGGCGCGGGAACCGGTGGATCAGCCGCGACAGGCAGAGGGCCGCCACGAAGTCCGGCTCGATCTCCTCCGCCAGAAGCTGGCGGTAGCGGGCGGCAGCGCCCGCGATGTCCTGGCCGGCCTCGGCCAGGGCGGTGGCCAGAAGCTGGGCGCTCCGCACGGCGTAGTAGATGCCCTCGCCCAGAAACGGGTCCACCAGCCCGGCAGCATCTCCCACCAGGAAAGCGGGCCCGACGGCCAATGACTGAAGGCGCCCATCGTAGCCGGGGATCAAGGCCCCCTCGATGCGCCCCAGGTCGAGGCTGCGGAGCCCGGTCTGCCCGGCGGCGAAGCGG
The DNA here is from genome assembly GCA_035625755.1 of Candidatus Sulfotelmatobacter sp. GTDB lineage: Bacteria > Methylomirabilota > Methylomirabilia > Methylomirabilales > DASPOZ01 > DASPOZ01. The sequence goes on along the minus strand of DASPOZ010000284.1, from coordinate 7,940 downwards.
TGGAAGGCGGCCTTCAGGTCCATGCCGCCCTCCCGCAGCACCATGGCCCCGAGGTTCAGGTGATCGCCCTTCGGAAAGGCCCAGGCGTATCCGCCGGGAAAGTCCCCGAAGTCCACCAGGATGCGGCCGCGGAAGCGCGCGGCCTGTTCGGGGGGCATCGGCGCCAGGGACTCCACGGCCACCAGCGTGGCACGGCGCCGGGTGGGGAGCACGCTCCGCGCCACGGCCCCCGCCGCACCGTCGGCCCCCACCAGGATGCGGCCGCTGAAGGTGCCGGCGTCGGTGGCCACGGTCACCCCGCCGGTCCCTACGGTCACGGCCCGTGCCGCCGCCCCCTCCACCAGGCGCGCGCCGGCGGCCTGAGCGGCCCGGCAGAGGGCGGCATCGAAGGCCTCCCGGCGCACCATGAACCCCATGGGGCGATCCGAGGCGATCTCCACCGACTCGCCGGCGCAAAACGTGAAGGTGGCGCGGGTGATGGTGTCCTCCAGGAGCGAGGCATCCAGGGTGATGGGGAGGCGGCGCAGGAGGCGGGGTGACAGGGCACCGCCGCACGGCTTGTGGCGCGGCAGGCGCTCCCGCTCCAGCAGCAGCACGGCCCGCCCCATCCGCGCCAGCTCGCGGGCCGCCGTGGAACCGGCCGGTCCCGCCCCCACCACGATGGCGTCATATCGCATCGGCCACTCCCGGATCCTCCGCTCCATCCTGCGCCCACGTCAGGCCCGCCCCCGCGGCCCCCGGCCGGACCCCGGCACACCCGAGACTCCATGGGAGGCCGAGCCGACCCCATCATCATACAGGAGCCGGAGAGCAGAGACAATATTCCTAGCCCGGCGGGGCGTGCTTTACAGGCTCCGAAGGGGATGCTAGCTTATCCGCTCGCGCCGAGGCGACCCTCCGGAGCCCGTTACGTTGGGCCGGGCGGTATGCCGGTTGCGGCGCCTCGAGGCCACATGCCCTGCACGCATCCCATACTGCGGCCGCCCCGCTGCTCCCGCGCGCCCCAATCCCACCTTCCGTGGTACCGGGGCGGCGTGCGCGGCCGGCGGCGGCTCGCCCTGCGGGCCGCAGCGGCGCTGGCGGCCTTCGCGTCGGCAACGGTGATGCCGGGGCGGCAGGTGGCGGGCCAGGAACCCCGGCTGGATGTGCGGGAACACACGCTGCCCAACGGCATGCAAGTGCTCATCGTGCCCCGCCGGGGGGCGCCCACCTTCTCGGCCCACCTGCGCTTCAACGTGGGCAGCGTGGACGAGGCCTCCGGCCAGACGGGCCTGGCCCATTTCCTGAAGCACCTGCTGTTCAAGGGGACCCGCCGGATCGGCACCCGGGATGCGGACGCGGAGCTGCTCCTCCTGCGCGAGAGCGACGCCCTGCGCGGGGCCCTGCAGGACGAGCGCGCCCGCCCCGGCGGCGGCGACGCCCTGCGGGCCGCCGACCTGCAGTTGCGCATCGACGCCCTGGAGGCCCAGGCCAAGTCCCTGGTGGCGAAGAACGAGCTCTGGGAGATCTACCGGCGGAACGGCGCCGTGCGCCTCAACGCCTCCACCGGCCGCGACAGCACCCAGTACGTCGTCAGCCTGCCGAAGAACCGGCTGGCGCTCTGGGCCCGCCTGGAGGCGGATCGGATGCGGGACCCGGTGTTCCGCGAGTTCTACGCGGAGCGGGACGTCGTCCTGGAGGAGCGCCGGCAGCGGGTGGAGACGCGGCCCGAGGGGAGGCTCTACGAGGCCCTCTTCGCCACCGCCTTCGCCTGCCTCCCGTACGGCCACTCCATCGTCGGCAATGAGGCCGACGTGCGGGCCCACACCCGCGCCGCGGCGAACGACTTCTTCCGGGCGCACTACGGCCCCAACAACGCCGTCCTGGCGCTGGTGGGGGACCTGGATCCCGAGGAGACCTTTCGCGTGGTGGCGGAACACTTCGCATCGATCCCCCGGCGGGACCCCCCCGCGCCGGCGCCCCCCGCGTGCGCCGCCGAACCGGCGGGGGAGCGCCGCGCCACCGTGCCCTTCGCGGCCCAGCCCCGAGTCCTCATCGCCTACCGGACCCCGCCCTACGGCCATCCCGACCGGCCGGGCCTCGGCGTGGCCGCCATGCTCCTGGGGGACGGGCGCACCAGCCGGCTGCAACGGAACGTGGTGGAGGGTGAACGCATCGGCTTCCGGGCGACCGCCTCGCTGGCCCCCCTGCGCCGGGGCGGCCTCTTCGTGCTGGATGGGAGCCCGCGCGCCCCGCACACGGCCGCGGACCTCGAGGGCACCCTCCTCCGCGAGGTGGACCGGCTGAGCTCGGAGCCGGTGAGCGAGGAGGAACTGGAGCGGGTGCGCGCCCAGCTCGATGGGGCCGCGGTGCGCGCCATGCAATCGGACGGGGCCCTGGCCTCCCTCCTGGCCGGCGCCCAGGCCCAGGCCGGCGATTGGCACTACTTCCTCGAGGCACGCCGCCTGGCCAAGGCGGTGACGGCGGCGGACCTCCTGCGCCTGGCCCGCCAGTACCTCACGGCCGCCAACCGGACCGTAGTCACCCTGGTGCCCGCCGGCGAGGCCGCGGCGCGGGGGGCCGCCGGGGGCCGGGGGCCGGGGGCCGGGGAAGATCGGGACGATGAGCGCCGCTAGGGGGCCGGGGAAAAGAGGTCCACACCTTTCCCCTCCGGCGGCGGAACGGCGGCGGGTCTGGCGTTGGCGTGCCATTGCCCTCCCCGCGGCGCTGCGGAGGCACGCGCTCTGTGTCCGGTGTGTCCTGGCAATGGGCCTGCTGCTGGCGGGGTGTGCGGCGGCCCCGCCGGGAAGCCCGCCGGCGCCGGGCGAGGCGCGGCTGGGCGCCCACTCGCGCGGCTTCGCCGAGATCCAGCGGATGGCCTTTCCACCCCTGGCCCTGAAGCTTCCCCAGGTGGGCCGCGAGGTGGAGCGGCGCGTCCTGCCCAATGGGTTGGTCCTGTATCTGTATCCGGATCGGCGGCTGCCGTTGATCGAAGCCACCGCCCTGGTCCACGGCGGCACCGCCTATGAGGGGGATGCCACCTGGACGGCCATGGTGCTCCTGGGGTCGCAGCTCCGCGCGGGGGGCACCACCGCCACGCCGGCGGCCACGCTGGATGCCGTGCTGGAGCGGATGGCCGCCTCCATCGAGACCGGCGCGGACGCCGAGGCGATCACCGCCAGCCTCAACGTGCTCAGCCGAGACGCCGACCGCGGCCTGGATCTCCTGGCCCAGGTCGTGCGGTCCCCGGCCTTCGACCCCGCCAAGCTGGCCGTGGCCCAGGGCCGGCTGCTGGAGGACATCCGCCGGCGGGACGAGGACCCGGGCCGCCTGGCGAGCCGCACCTTCCTTCGCCTCCTCTACACCGAGCGGCACCCCGAGGGCCGCGAGCTGGAGCCGGAGCGGGTCCGCGCGGTCACCCCCACCGAGCTGCGGGCGCTGCACGCCCGCTACGTCCACCCCAACCACACCCTGTTGGCCGTCGCCGGGGATTTCGACCCGGGCGAGATGGCGGCGCGGGTGGAGCGCCTTTTCGGGGACTGGCCCCGCGAGGAGGCGGCGCTGCCGCCGCTGCCCCAGGCGGAGCGCCTTCCCCACGCGGGCGTGTATGTGGTGCCGCGCCCCCTCGGCCAGGCCACCATCCTCCTGGGCCACCTGGGGATCGATCGGACCAACCCGGACCGCGAAGCCGTGGAGCTGATGGACATCATCCTGGGCCGGAGCGGATTCACCTCGCGCATCACGGAACGGGTGCGATCCGATGAAGGCCTGGCCTACTCCGTCGGCACGTTCTACGCGACCGGCACGCGGGACGTGGGGGCCTTCCACACCTCGGTGCAGACCAAGAACGAGAGCGTGGGGCGGGCCATCGCCGCCGTGCTGGAGGAGATCCGCAAGATCACCGAGGCGGCCGTGGCCCCGGAGGAGCTGGCGGCCGCCCAGGAGGCGCTGATCAACTCGTTCGTGTTCCGCTGGCAGTCTCCCATCCAGGTGGCCACCCAGCTCATGATGCTGGAGTTCGACGGCCTGCCGGCCGATTACTACCGCACCCTGCTGGACCGTTACCGCGCCGTCACCGCCGACGAGATCCTGCGCGTGGCCCGGCGGTACCTGCACCCGGACCAGATGACCATCGTGGTGGTCGGCGATCCGAGCCGCTTCGACAGCCCGCTGGCCGCCTTCGGCCCCGTCACCCGCCTCTCGGCGTCCGGCCGCCCGGTGCCATGAGCCGGCCGGCAGACGGGGCGACGCGGGGACACGGAGACGCGGTGAGGGGGCAGGCCGCAGATGAGCGGACCCCGGGCCCACAGGTCTGGTGAGGTCCAGGGCGGAAACGCGGATGGCGGCAATTCAGGGCCTCGCCGCGTCGCCGCGTCCCCGGGTCACCGCGTCTGAGTCGAAAGGAGGGATGATGAGAGGACCGGTAGTGCGTGCGGCGATGGCGGCCCTGGCCGTGGTGGCGGTGGCGCTGCTTTGGCGCGGCCCCGCCCAGGCAGCCACCAGCCTCCCCCCCGCGCCCGACTTCACCCTCACGCTCCTGGACGGGAAGACCCTGACCTTGGCGGACCTCAAGGGAAAGCCCGTGCTCCTGTACTTCTGGTGGTCGCAGTGACCCCACTGCCAGCGGGAGGCTCCCGCTCTGGCCCAGGCCTACCACCAGTTTTCCGAGAAAGGGGTCGTGTTCGTAGGGATCAGCCTGGGTGACAACGACGAACAGGCCCGACGCTTCGTGGCGCAGAAGGGTCTCGCCTTCGCCAACGGCCGAGATCCCGGCATGAAGATCGCCCATGCCTACGGGGTGAGTGGCACTCCCACGACGTTCTTCATCACATCCGGCGGGGAGATCCTCGGCCGCCAGAACGGGACCTTCCCGGAGGGGGAATTCGTGGCCGGCCTGCAGAATCTGTTGGGTTACAAGGGGCCGTGAGGCGGCCGTGACGGCCAGCAGGCCCGCGCAACGTGGCAGCCGGCGCCCGCCCGACACGAGCCTCGTCCGCGTCCTCGGCACCTTGATCCGCCTGGAGGAGCGGGCGGCACGCCTCTACTCCCGGTTCTACCGGCGCTTCCTGGCCTACCCCCAGGTGGCCGCAGCCTGGTGGGACCTGGCCATGGACGAGTACGGCCACGCCGGCATCCTGCGGGCCGTGCAGGAACTGGTGGACCCGGCCCAGCGGGCGGAGGAACTGGCGGCCCGCGTCCGCCCGCTGGTTCGCATCCTGCGGGACTGCGAGCGAGGAGGAACGGGGACCATTTCGCTGCGCGCGGCCTTGGATCTGGCGGTCACCATCGAATCGTCCGAACTGGACCAGATCGGCAACGAAGTGATCCGGTCGCTCCGCCGCGACCTCCCCGAGATGGCCCAGAAGGCCTTCGGCACACACGACGCCCATCTTCAGCGACTCACCCGGGCCGTGGGCAAGTTCGGGGACGAGGAGCAGAGCCGCCGCGTCGCCCGGATCCGCCGCGGCATGACCAAATAGCCCGCCGCAAGCCTCTCCTTTTTTTCCGTTCAACCGCCCCCCGCACTCGATCACAGGTGGAAGACTCGTTTTCATGACATTTATCATTGACATACGATGATATATGATGAATATTGTTGCGTATGCTAAACATCGTATAGTTACAAAAACATAGTCAAAGAGACAGCCGACAAGACCAGGAAGCTCGCCATCTTCACGAGCATTATGCGGGCGCGCCCACCGCGGCCGGTCTCGTGGACATGCTCCGCTTCTTCGCGCCAGCGGACGCTGCCATCCGGCCCATAGCGCGTCGGTCCAGCGGGTATCAACGGGCCTGTGCCTCGGGCACCGATTGCCCGGCACCCCTTCTACAATACGAAGCCGCGCCGGCCTGAGCGGCGGGCCGCCGCAGGAGGAAGTTGCGTCCATGGTCCCCCTGAGCCAGATCCCCAACGGCCACCCGGTGGTGGTGCGCACGGTGGCCATCGCCGAGGCGGCGCAGACCCGCCACCTGGAGGCCCTGGGGATCCTGCCGGGCACCGTGGTGGTGGTGGAGCGGGCCGGCCCCTTCGGCGGCGCGGTGATGGTGCGGGTGGGCGGGGCCCGCTACGCCCTGGGGCGCGAACTCTGTCACCACATCCTGGTGGACCCGGAGGTGGCGTGAACCCCCTCGCCTGCCACCCGAAGGGATGCGCCTCGTGCGGCCTCGCACCGCGGGGGCCAGGGTTGCGGGTGGCCCTGGTGGGCAACCCCAACGTGGGCAAGTCCAGCCTCTTCCACCGCCTCACCGGCGTCGGGGTGCACGTGGCCAACTATCCGGGGACGACGGTCACGATCCAGGCCTGCGAAACGCGCTACAAGGACCAGCGTATCCAGGTGTGGGACCTGCCCGGCTGCTACAGTCTGGACCCGCTGGGCGAGGACCAGCGGGTGGCTCGCCGAGCCCTCTTGGACGCGCGACCGGATGTGGTGGTGGCCGTCCTGGACGCCACGAATCTCGGGCGGAACCTCTACCTCGTCCTCCAGGTCCTGGAGCTAGGGCTGCCCGTGGTCGTGGCCCTGAATTTCATGGACGAGGTGGCCCGCCGGGGCCTGGCCGTGCGCGCCCACGAGTTGACGGAGCGGCTGGGGGTGCCGGTGGTCCCCACGGTGGCGCGCCTGGGCATCGGCGTGGACGAGGTGATGGAGCAGGCGGTGCGCCTGCACCGCCGGGAGGCCGAAGGCGGGCGGGCGGACCGGGCGGCGGCGTACACGCTCCACGTGGAGGAGGCCATCGCTCAGGTCGCCGCGGCCCTGGCGCCCCACGCAGAAACGCTCCCCAGTGGGCTGCCCGCCCGCGGCGGCGCCATCCTCGCCCTGGAGGGGGATGCAGAGGTGACGGCCCGGCTGCGGGGCGAGGAGTGGGGCCGCCGGGCCCTGCGCGCCGCCGCCCGCGCCGGGGCGGCCCTCGCGCGGGACCACGGCGTGCCGGTAGCCCAGGCCCTGGCCCGCGAGCGCCACGGGCTGGCCGGCAGCCTGGCGGCGGTGGCGATCTACCGCAATGGGCAGCCCGCCAGCCGCTGGCAGGAGCGCGCCTGGCGCCTCGCCGCGGATCCGGCCACCGGCTTCCCGCTCCTGCTGGTGGCGCTGGGGGGGCTCTTCGGCGCCCTCTTCTTCGGGGGCGATCGCCTCAGCGCGCTGCTGGACGCGGCCTGGCGGGCGGCGCCTTCGCGGGCCATCGGCGGGCTGCTCCACGCCGTCGCCGGCACGGGCGCCCTGGCCCGCACCCTCGCCTGGGGGTTCGACGCTGGGCTCAACGCCGTGCTCTCCGTGGGGATCCCCTATGTGTTCGTGTTCTACCTGCTGCTGGCCCTGGTGGAGGACTCCGGCTATCTGAACTGCATGGCGTTCCTGACGGATGTCTTCATGCACAAGCTCGGCCTGCACGGGCGGGCGGCCATCCCCCTGGTGGCCGCGGGCGGCTGCACCGTCCCGGCGGTGCTGGGGACGCGGGCGCTGGGGACCCGGCGCGAACGCCTTATCGCCTCCGCCCTGGCCTGCCTGGTGCCGTGCAGCGCCCGCACCGCGGTCATCGCGGGGGCCGTGGCCCTCTTCGTGGGGTGGGGGGCGGCCCTGGGCATCTACGCCCTCACGGCGGCCCTGGTGCTCCTGGCCGGGTGGGCCCTGAACCGTATCCTCCCGGGGGCCTCGCCGGGCTTGGTGATGGAGCTGTTCCCCCTGCGCTGGCCTGCGGCCCGTACCGTCCTGCAGCAGACGTGGCTGCGCTTCCGGGAGTTCCTGTTCGTGGCCGGGCCCGTGGTGCTCGCCGGGAGCCTGGTCCTGGGGGCGCTGTACGAGACGGGGGCCGTGTGGGCCCTGGCGGCGCCGCTCCGGCCCGTGGTGGAAGGCTGGCTGGGGCTGCCGGCGGTGGCGGGGCTCACCCTGGTCTTCGCCGTCCTGCGCAAGGAACTGGCGCTCCAGCTCCTGGTGGCGCTGGCCGCCATGCAGTACGGGGCCGGGGCC
>DASPOZ010000283.1:0-20654 GCA_035625755.1 Candidatus Sulfotelmatobacter sp. | reverse complement strand
CGGCCCTTCGCGCGCCGCCTTGCATCTGGGCCTTTTTGAGCGGCCTGGGCGTAAGAGGTGTTTTTGGCAGGCTGCTGACCGGTTGTCTCCAGCGGCCTCGGGGGCGGGTACGATGTGTCCGCGAGGGTGCCGAGTGGGGAGGGCGAAATGGCCGATCCCGCGTGGTCGCTCTCGGCGCGCTACTTCGAGGCCTGCAACTGCTACCTGAACTGCCCCTGCGTCTTCCGCACGCCCATCCCGGACGGGTTCTGCAAGGTGGTGGTGTTCTACGAGGTCCAGAAGGGCCACTACGGGGACGTCCGCCTGGACGGGCTGCGGGCGGGCTTTGCCATCCACGCCCCCCACGCCGTGATGTACGACGGGGAGTGGAGCATGGCGGTGTACGTAGACGAGCGGGCCACGGAACCCCAGCGCCAGGCCCTGGGCCGCATCTTCTCGGGCGAGGCGGGGGGCAGCCTGGCGCGCTTCAAGAGCATGACCGCCCGGTTCCTGGGGGTGAAGGCGGTGCCCATCCACTTGGAGTTCGACGGTCGCCGCCGGCGCGGTCGCATCCAGGGCATCGCCGCCGTCACCAGCGAAGCGTTTCCGGGCGCGCGCGAGGGCCAGGAGATCCGCCTCGTCGGTGATGCCACCTCCGCCGTGCTGGGCAGCCGCTACCGCGCCGTGGCCAGATCCTCCGAGTGCGCGTACAGCGACCACGGGATATCCTGGCAGTTTCCGGGCCGCAACAGCTACTATTCGGACGAGTGCGAACTCTCCGGCCCTTAGCCCGGATAATTCGTGAATCGGACCTCAGCGTCCCAGGCGCCCCCTCACCCCGACCCTCCCCCTCTGGGGGCGAGGGAACCAGAAAGTGCCCTCTCCCTCGCTGAGGGAGAGGGTTGGGTGAGGGTGTCAGGCGGCTTCACGAATAATCCAGCTTAGATTCGCGAGGCGCTCCTCGCGCCGGGGGCGGCGCTGGGAGCGGGGGATCGGAACCCGTCATGTAGCGGCGCGCTTGGCAGGCGGCCTCGGCCGCGTTCGGACGTTGTTCGGGCCTCCGGGGACATCCCCGGAGGCCCGAACCGTTTCTGGTTGGCACGTCTGACGGGAAGGTCCGATCCCTTTCCGCTTTCCGGTACCCGGCAGATGTGATAACAATTCGACGCCAGGAGACTTCACGGGTCGGGGCGATGGGACGGGATATCCGGGATGAGATCTTCCGCGAGATGGCGGGTCAGCCCGTCACGGCCATGGTTTCGGCCGAGGCGGACGGGACTCTCTTCGGGCTGGAGCCCGCGCGCCGGCACGCGGCCGAGCTGGGGCTCACGGTGACGGCCCGCGCCGAGGATGGAAAGCGCGTGCGGTGGGGGGACGTCGTGCTGCTCGTCCAAGGGCCGCCCAAGGCCGTGGCCCAAGGGGAGGAGGTCCTCATCGGCGCCATGGCGAAGCCGAGCGGGATCGCCACGGCGGCTGGCGAGGCGGTGCGGCGCGCCGCCACAGCCGTCCGGGCGGGCGGGGGGAGGAATGTCCCGCTGCGCATCGTCTCCGGCGCTTGGAAGAAGATGCCGCCCGAGATGAAGCACACGGTGCGGTCCGCCATCGTCGCCGGCGGGGCCGCCTTCCGCATCGCGGACGGCCCGTTCCTCTACCTGGACAAGAACTACCTGCGCATCCTGGGCGGCATCCGGGGCGCGCTGGAGGCCACGGCGCACCTGTCGGACCACGCCTGCGTGGTCCAGTTGCGGGGCGAGCAGCGGGCCATCGCCGACGAGGCGGCCGAGGCGGCCGAGGGCGGCGCCGCCATCCTGATGCTGGATACGGGCGACCCGGAAGACATCGATCGCGTGGCCTCGCGCTTGCGCGCCCTGGGGTTGCGGAACAAGGTGCGCCTCGCCTTCGCCGGGGGCATCGCCCTGCAGGACATCGAGGCCCTCGCCGCGCGGGACGTGGACATCCTGGACGTGGGCACGGCCATCGTGGATGCGCCGCTGCTCCCCCTGCGCTTTGACGTGGTGCCGCGCGCCGCCGCGGGCGCCCCCATCGAGCTGAATCTGCTGGAGAAGACGGAGCTGTGGATCCGGCCCATCCACCTGCGCGGCGCGAACCTGCAGGCCATCGGGCGGGCCGTGGCCGAGGTGCTGGGCCTGCAGGCCGACGAGGTGCTGGTGACGGACGTGCGCGACCAGGCGGTCACGCTGGACATCCTGCGCCGCACCGTGCTGGCGGAGCAGATCGCGGGGAAGGAGCGGGCGCTGCTGGCGCGGCTGGCCGCCATCCCCGGCGTGGCGGTGACGGCCGAGACGGGGATCCACTCGGAAGGGGTCCTGGGCCTCATCGCCCTGGACGAGGCCGAGGTGGCGCCGGCCCTTCAGGCCGGGCGCGACCTCGGGGAACGGCTCAAAAAAGCCATGGCCCGCCGCGCCATGGTGTTCTCCACCGGCGGCGAAGTGCAGCGGGGCACCATCCAGGATACGAACACGGACCTCATCGCGGGCCGCCTGCGCCAGCACGGCTTCCGCGTGGCCGCCGGGCCGCCATTGCCGGACGACGTGGAGACCATCGGCGGCGCCATCCGCCGGGCCGCCGAGGAGGGTTACGGCCTGGTGATCACCACGGGCGGCCTGGGTGCCGAGGACAAGGACCAGACGGTGGAAGGCGTCCTGCGCGTGGACCCCGGCGCGGCCACGCCCTACCTGGCCCGCTTCCAGCGCGGCACCGGCCGGCACGTGAAGGACGGCGTGCGGATCGCCGTGGGGGAGCTCGGCGAGGCTCTCATCGTGGCCCTGCCCGGGCCCAACGAGGAAGTACGCGTGGGCCTTGACGTGTTGCTGGACGGCCTGCGGCGCGGCCTCGGGAAGGCGGACCTGGCCGAGGCCCTGGCCGCGCGCCTGCGCCAGACGCTACGGGAGAAGATGGGCCGGCACCACCAACACTAAAGACGTTTGTCGTTTCGCGTTTGTCGTTTGTGGTTCAGCGAATCGCCCGGCGACGCGGTCCCGCCACATGGGTGCGCAAGAAAACGACAAACGACAGACGACAAACCACAAACGATGGACCTCCGTATGCATGCCGATGAATCACAGGTGATCGTGCCGGCGCCGGAGGCGTCGGGGGAGGTGGCGGCGCGCCTGCGCGAAGCGCAGGCCATCCTGGCCGAGTCGCGTTTCACCGGGGGCCGGGTCGAGGAGGAGGAAGGACCCACCCTCCTGATCCGGCTCGCGCCCTCCGATCTCCCGCGTTTGCAACAAGATGGCGCCGCTCGCGGCGCCTTGGTGGCGCGACTCAAGTCGCTCGGCTATGCCTTCGTCGCCCTGGACATCACACCGGATGGCCCGCTCGGCGCGCCTCCGGTCGCAGCACCCGATGGGGGTTCGGCCTCATGACTGCAGCGGGCGAAAGCCAGGTGGTCCTCGTCGAGGTGGAGCCGCCCATCGGCTTCCTCGTCATCAACCGGCCGGAGCAGCGCAACGCCATGAGCCTGGCGGTGTGGGAAGGCCTGATTCAGGGCATCGAGAGACTGGACGAGGATCCGGAGGTCCGCGTGATCGTCATCCGCGGCAGCGGCGATCGGGCCTTCGGCGCGGGGGCGGACATCCGCGAGCTGGACCAGGTCCGGCAGGACCCCGCGCGGATCAACCAGGCGCTGGAGATGGTGGAGCGCACCATGCTGGCGGTGGAGCGCACCGACAAGCCGGTGATCGCCATGGTGAACGGGGCGGCCATGGGCGGCGGGTGCGAGCTGGCCGCCGCCTGCGACCTGCGCATCGCCTCGGACACGGCCCGCTTCGGCATCCCCGCCGGCAACCTGGGTATCGTCATCACGTTCCAGGACACGCGGCGGCTCATCCGGCTGGTGGGGATCGGCATGGCGAAGGAGATCTTGATGACGGGGCGCGCCCTGGATGCCCAGGAAGCGCAGCAGATCGGCCTGGTGAACCGCGTGGTCCCCGCCGAAAACCTGCTGGACGAGACGGTGGCCCTGGCCAAGATCATCGCAGACAAGGCGCCGCTCACCGTGGCCGGCGCCAAGCGCACCGCCAACCGGATTGCCAACGGGGAGGGCGTCGTCTCCATCTTCGATGGGCTGGAGCCGGCCCGGAAGGCGTGGAACAGCGCCGACTTCGCCGAGGGCGTGCGAGCCTATCTGGAGAAGCGCGCGCCGGTCTTTCGCGGCGAGTAACCCTTCAGCGTGCAAGACTCGTTAGCGGCAACCAGCCGTCGGACTGCCTTGGCGATCTTGGCGCCCTTGGCGGTTGCAGGAACGGGAACGGAAAGAACCGGGGAGGAGGACGGTGCGGAGCGACCTGGCTGAGCTGGTGGTGCCTCTGGGGGAGCTGATCGGGAAGCAGGCGGACCGCCACGGGCCCAAGACGCTCTTCGTCTGCGGCGGCGCCCGCCGCACCTACGCCGAGTTCGACGAGCGCAGCGCGCGCCTGGCCGGCGGCCTGCAGGCCCTGGGCGTGCGCCCCGGTGACCGGGTGGCCTGCTACATGCCCAACTCCATCGAGCTGATCGAGGCCTACTACGCCATCTCGAAGGCCGGCGCCGTCACCGTGTTCCTGAATGCCCTGCTCACGCCGCGCGAGATCCGCTACATCCTCCAGGACTCGGAGGCCAAGGTCGTCTTCACCGCGCCGGGCCTTCTCGCCAACGTGAGGGAGGTCCGGGGAGACGCCAAGCGCCTGGAGACCATCGTGATCCACGATGCGTCCGCGCCGGCGGAGACCGTGCGGTTCGACGATCTGCTGAGGCGGGGATCCTACCGTCCCGTGCCGGTGGCTTTGGATGATGTGGCCTGGCTCGGCTATACCTCGGGCACCACGGGGCAGCCCAAGGGCGCCATCCTCACGCACCGGGGGGCCACCCACGTGGCCGCCGCGGTGGTGGACCGTTTCGGCCTCACGAAGGACGATATGGTCGTCTGCGCCCTGCCGCTGTTCCACTCGTACGCCCTCAATAGCTGCATGATCCAGGTGATGATGGCCGGGGCCAGCCAGGTGATCCTGGAGCGCTTCGCGCCGGAGAGTCTGCTCCAGGCCATTCAGGACCACCGGGTGACGGTCTTCCCCGGCGTGCCCACCATGTTCAACTATTTGGTGAATTTCCCCGACCGCGCCAGGTACGATCTCCGCTCGCTCCGCATGTGTAAGTCCGCCGGCGCCGTGTTGCCGGCCAAGCTCATGCACGACTTCGAGGGCCTGTACGGCGCCCCCCTAGTGGACGGCTATGGGATCACCGAGGCGCACTCCTTCGTGACGCTCAACGACCCGAAGGGGAGGCGCCCGGACGGTTCGTGCGGGAAGGCCATCGAAGGGGTGGAGGTTCGAATCGTAGACCGGGACGACCGCGAGGCCCCGCAGGGGGAGCGCGGGGAATTGGTCTATCGCGGCCCCAACCTGCCCGTGGGGTACGTGAACCGCCCTGAGGCCACGGCCGAGGCCCTGCGGGGCGGCTGGTACCACAGCGGCGACGTGGCCTACATGGACGCCGAGGGCTACATCTACATCGTGGATCGGATCAAGGACACCATCATCTGCGGGGGCTACAACATCTATCCCAAGGAGATCGAGGACGTTATTTACGCCCACCCCGCCGTCCTGGACGTGGCCGTGGTGGGCGTGCCCGACGACGCCAAGGGGGAGATCCCCAAGGCCTGCGTCGTGCTGAAGGCGGGGGCGAAGGCCACGGCCGCCGACCTGGAAGCCCACTGCCGCCAGAACCTGGCCGCCTACAAAGTTCCCCGGGTCATCGAATTCCTGGACAAGGTCCCCAAGACCGCCTCCGGCAAGACCCAACGCTTCCTGCTGCGGCAGGGCGGCCGTTGAGGCCGCCCTTTCTTGTGGGCGGAGTCAGACGGGCGGGTCCATCCCATGGCGCAATGGTTGCGCAGGAGGATGCGGTCGTTCTCTTGCGGCATCCGGCCCCCGGGGGAATCACCTGGCGCATGAATGGGATCGCCTACCCGGGGGCGTTCTTAGGACGGTCCCTTCGCCTGAGCCTGTCAGTGGCACTGATGATCGCTGCGGCGGCTCATGGCGCGGAGGACCGGATCCAGCTTCCCGTCGGGTATCGCTCCCTGTACTTCACCGACTTTGCGTCCGGCATCGATGGCGGCCTGATGCAGCAGAAGCCCAGGAGCGAATCCCTCATGACGGTGGTGGCCCCCGGTAATCGTCCAGGCAAGGTGTTGCGCGCTTCCATCGAGAAGGGCGATGATTTCTCCCCCGTGGCCAACGGGGCGCCGCGGGCCGAGATTTCCTTTGGGCCGCGCGTCCGCTTTCAAACTGGGCGGGAGTACCTGATCGACTGGAGCACGTTCCTTCCCGGCGACTACGCATTCGATTCAAGACAGCCGGAAGGGATCACCCAGATCCACCAAGGTCCGAACCTGGGGAGCCCACCCTTCGGGATCGCCCTTGCCGGAAGTCGTTACCTCGTCGAATTGCGCGGTGCGGAGGGCGCGCGGCCTGCGGTTGACCGCAACGACATCGGAGACGCTCGAGCGGACCAGGGGAAATGGGTGGGCTGGCGCCTGCGCTACCTTCCGGATGCCACCGGGGTCAATGGCAGGCTGGAGTTGTTCAAGAACGGTGCGCTGGTATTGGACAGGAACGGCAGGCCCAATGCGTACGCGGGCGATAATCATTCGTATTTCAAAATCGGCATCTATAAATGGTGGTGGAAAGAGCGACCATCTGACGTGACGAGTCGCACGCTGTACTTTGGCGACGTCACCATCGCGGTCAAGGAGCAGTGAAGCTGTCCCTGCGCTCGGAACGCCGAGGAGATTGTTAGGACCGGCCGCAAAGACCTGGGGGAGGGATGAATGGACCTGGGGCTGCAGGGTAAGGTGGCGTTGGTGACGGGGGCGGGGCGCGGGGTGGGGCGGGAGATCGCGCTGGTGCTGGCGCGCGAAGGGGCCCATGTGGCCGTGAACTACTTCCACTCCCAGCGCGGGGCGGATGAGGTGGTGGCCGAGTGCCGGAAGATGGGCGTGAAGGCGCAGGCCTACGGGGCCGACGTCTCCGATCACAAGGCGGCGAAGGAGATGGTGGAGCGCGCCATCGCCGAGTTCGGCGGCCTAGACGTCCTCGTGAACAACGCGGGTTACTCGAAGATGCAGCTCTTCGCCGAGTCGGGCCCGGAGGATTGGAAACGGCAGATCGGCGTGTGCCTGTACGGCCTGATCCACTGCACGCACGCGGTCCTGCCGCACTTCACGGCACGGAAGGCGGGCCGGATCGTCACCATCGTGGGGGATTCGGGGCGCGTGGGCGAGGCCCGGCTGGCCGTCACGGCGGCGGCCCGGGCCGGCGAGATCGCCTTCACCAAGTCTATGGCCAGGGAATTTGCCCGCTTCAACATCACCGCGAACGCCGTGGCCCTCGGCCTGGTGGAGACCGAGCACATGGACCCCGCCTGGCTCGCGGCGAAGAAGGAGAAGATCCTGCAACTCTACCCGCTGCGGCGCCTGGGGCTCCCTCAGGACGTGGCGCCGTTGGTGGCCCTCCTGGCGTCCGATGGGGCGAGCTGGATCACGGGGCAGATCATCAGCGTGAGCGGCGGCTACACGACGGTGGGCTGATTCCATTGCGGAATGCGGATTGCGGAATGCGGAATGGGTGAACGGCAGTGCGGGTTGCCGGATGGATAGGTTAGGCGTCAGGCCGGTGCCGATGCCGCCACTGGCGGCCGGCGTGGCGGCCCGGGTGCCCTGGTTCTACGGGTGGGTCATCGTGGGCCTGGGCGGCCTGGCCGGCGCCGTGACGATGGGGCTCGTCCAGAGCTATTCGGTTTTTCTGCCACCCCTCCAGCGTGACCTGGGCGCCAGCCGCGCCATGCTCTCCCTGGCCTTCTCCGTGAACATGCTCACCTATGGCGCCGGCTCCTTCCTCGGCGGCGCGCTGGTGGACCGGTTCGGCACGCGCCGCCTGGTGGCGACCGGCGGCGTGTTGTTCGGCCTCGGGCTGCTCCTGGCCGCGCACAGTCGGGGCGTGGGGGATTTGATCCTGGGGTGGGGGGGCGTCGCCGGCCTCGGCATGGGGGCGGTCCAGGGGCCCCTCCAGTATCTCACCGCGCGCTGGTTCGACCGGCGGAAGGGGCTGGCCCTGGGGATGCTCCTGGCCGGTGCCGCCCTTGGGACCATGGTGCTTTCGCCGCTGGCGGAAGCGCTCATCGGTCGGGAGGGGTGGCGCGCCACGTTCGTCATCCTCGGCCTCCTCGCCGCCGCGATCGTCCTGGCGACGGCCCCGTTCCTGGCGGAGAGCCCTGAGGCCTGGGGCCTGCGTCCGGATGGGGCCTCGGCGGCCCCTGCCGAGGCGGCGCCGGCCGGCCCGGTCGCCCCCTGGACCAGCCGCGCGGCCCTCCGGACGCGCGCCTTCTGGACCCTCCTGGGGACGTGGTTCTGCTGCTGCACCTCGCACTCGGGGCCCCTGGTCCACGTGGCGGCCCACGCCGTCGATGTGGGTGCGGGGGCGTCCTGGGCGGCGGAGATGCTCGGCGCCTTCGGCGCGACGGCCTTTGCCGGGCGCATCGTGCTGGGCATGGTGGCCGATCGGATCGGCGGCCGGCGCACGCTGATATACGCCCTGGCCGCCCAGGCCGTCCTCATCGCGGCCTTCGGCGGGCTCCACGCCGCCTGGGCCCTGATGGCCGTGTCGGCCGCGTTCGGCCTCGCCTACGGGGGGGTGTTCGCGCAGTACCCCGTCATCCTCCGGGAGTACTTCGGGGCCACGAGAGTGGGGGCCGTCTACGGCGCGGCGATGTTCGTCAACGCCGTCGCCATGGCCAGCGGGCCCGTCCTGGTCGGCCTGATCCACGATGTGACCGGTACCTATCAAATCCCGTTCTGGGTGAGCGGCACCATCGGCGCTGCCGCGGCATTTCTGGCGGTCGCCTTGGCCCGCCCGGCGCCGCCTGTCCCGGTCGCCGGATCGGGCGCGGGCCGCGGAATGGTGGGGCTGGCCACGATGTAGCCTGTGCCCCGGGGCACCTGGCGGGGCGGGGCCGGTGGAGGCCCCCGGTCATGGCAAAGCCAATGGCAGCCGTTGCGGTGGAGATGGCCGCCGGGCCGCGCGTGGGCGGCCTCCGGGCCGCCATAGGCGCCCGCGTGTTCTACGGGTGGGTCAACGTGGCGGCGGCGGCCTGCATGGTCTCGGTTGGGGTGGGGGTGGTGCAGGCCTTCGCCGTGTTCGTGGCGCCGCTGGAGCAGGCATTCGGGTGGTCCCGCTCGGCCATCTCGGGGGCGTACTCGCTGGCCTTCGCCATCTTCGGGGCGTCCTCGGTCCTCATGGGCGCGCTGGCGGATCGCTACGGCACCCGCCGCGTGGCCATGGCCGGCGGGTCCCTGTTCGCCATGGGCCTCGCGCTCACCGCGTCGGCGAACAGCCTCTGGGGCCTCTACCTCGCGTTCGCGGTGATCGGCGGCATCGGGGTGGGGTCCCTGCACAGCCCGCTGGCCTACCTGGCGGCCAAGTGGTTCGATCGCCGCAAGGGGCTGGCGATGGGGATCGTGCTCTCCGGGACCGGGATCGGGGTCATGCTGGCCTCCCCCTTCGCCCGCGCTCTCATGGCCTGGGGCAACTGGCGGACCGCCTTCCTGGGCCTGGGCCTGGTGGCGTTCGTGGTCGTGCTCGGGATGGGGTCCCTGCTGTGCGATGCCCCGGGGCACCTGGGCCAATACGTGGACGGGGCGGCAGGGCCGGGCGCGCAGGCCGGCGAGGCGGAATCGGGCTGGACCATGGCGACGGCACGCCGCACGCGGGCCTTCTGGGTGCTGCTGGGGACCTTCTTCTTCTGCTGCGCCTGCCACTCCGGGCCATCCCTCCACCTGGCGGCGCATGCGGCGGGGTGGGGGCTTTCCGGCGCGGCGGCGGCGGGGGTGCTGAGCACGTTCGGGGGGTTCAGCATCGCGGGGCGGATCGGGCTGGGGTTCGTGGCGGATACCATCGGGGGGAAGCGGTCGCTGTTGATCTCGCTGCCGCTCCAGGCCTGCGCCGCCCTGGCGCTGGCCTACACGCAGAGCCCCTGGGCATTCTACGCGGCCGCGGCCTTCCTCGGCATCGCCTTCGGCGGGGTGTACGCGCAGTTCCCGGCCATCACCCGCGAGTACTTCGGCGCCACGAACGTGGGCGCCGTGTACGGCAGCCAGATGTTCCTCTCCTCCCTCGGCATGGCCATCGGGGGCTACGGCGTGGGGGCCCTCTTCGACGTGACGGGAAGCTACCGGGACCCCTTCCTGGCCAGCGCCTTCTCCGGCCTGCTCTCCGTGGCGCTGGCGCTAGGCCTGACCCGCCCCAGGCCTCCGGCCTAGCAGGCTGCTGAAAAAGGCCCAGCTGCGGCGTTGGCGCGCTCGCGCACTCCCTGCGGCGTACCCGGCGTACGCCTCAGTCGGCGCTTCGCGCGCCGCCTTGCATCTGGACCTTTTTGAGCAGCCTGGGCGAAGAGATAGCTCTTCAGCGTCCTGTTACCCGGTGGGTTCGTAGATCAGGACGCGGATGGGCGTGGGGTTGAAGCCGTTGCAGGGGTTGTGGGTCTGGGGGCAGTTGGAGATGACGGCCAGCACACGGTGCTCCGCCCGCAGCTCCACGTAATCTCCCGGCTTGGACTTGCCGTCCACGATGCCCATGGTGCCGTCGGCCTGGACCGGCACGTTCATGAAGAAATTGATGTTGGCCACGATGTCCTTCGGGCCCATGCCGTGGCGCGCGAGGGCGCGCAGGAAGTTGTCGTAGCAGTTCGGCGTGTCCGGCACGTTGTACCGGAAGCGGTTGCTGGCGGCGCTGCAGCAGCCGCCGATGGTATCGTGCCCCCCCGCCGTATCCGCGACGACGGTGAACAGCTTCCGGGCCTTCGTGCTGTAGATGCCGTGCCCCGTGGTGAGGTAGATGTTCTTAGCGTACTTCATGGTGTCCGCCGCGTTATACCGGTCCGTCGGGTCGTCCGCGTCGTAGCACAGGAAGTCCACCGCCTGCTTTCCCTCCAAGTCCACGATCCGGAGCCTCTGCCCGGGCTCCACGACCCGGGACCAGTCGGCCCCCGGCGGGAGCACTCTGTCCTCCACGATCCGCCCCGAAACGGGTGCCATTGGGATTTCGGTTGTCCCCATCATTGACCTCCTTGTCGGCCGTCAGCCTCTGCGGGGGGCCTTCCGTTTGGAAGGTTGTCGGAACCTCCGCTCCGTCGCAGGCTGTCCAAAAGGGTCCAGGTGCAAGGCGGCGCCGACCATTGCGGATTGCGGAATGCGGAATGCAAGGGCCGGTACGTCGCAGCCCACCCGCTGCCGCCCAGGCAAAGGGGAGAAATGTTGGGCCCCTTTGGGCACGCAGCTAGAGCAACTCCAGATCCTTCAGGGCGGCCCGCACGCCGGCCCGCTCCGCATCCGTGAGCCGGGGCATGGGCAGGCGCGGCGCGCCCACCGGGATGCCGAGCATCTCCAGCGCCTCCTTGCACGGGGCCACGTAGCCGGGGTCGTATTCCAGGAACCGGTTCAGGACCTGCACCTTCATGTGCAGGCCGCGGGCGGCCCCGTGTTCCCCCTTCAGGGTGAGCCGGAAGATCTCCACCATCTGGCGGGGGATCACCGAGGCGGCCGTGGAGAAGATCCCGCGCGCGCCCACGCAGAGGGCGGGGTAGAACTGGCTGTCGATCCCCGTGTTCACGGAGAAGCCTGCCGGGGCCAGCCGGAGCACCTCCACGAGCTGCCCCATATCCGCGTTGCTCTGCTTGCACCCGATGATCCGCGGGTGAGCGGCCAGCTCGGCGATGGCCTGCGGGGGCAGGTTGTTGCCCGTGTAGAGCGGGTTGTTGTAGACGACCACCGGGAGATCCACCGCCTGCGCCACCAGGCGGAAGTGCTCGAGCAGGGACGGGAGGGGGAGCGGGAAATAGTAGGGCGGCGTGAGGATCACGGCGGCGGCGCCAACAGCCTGCGCGTCCTGCGAGAGGTGGA
This sequence comes from Candidatus Sulfotelmatobacter sp., assembly GCA_035625755.1. GTDB lineage: Bacteria > Methylomirabilota > Methylomirabilia > Methylomirabilales > DASPOZ01 > DASPOZ01. Next base: position 8,722 of record DASPOZ010000283.1, on the reverse strand, counting down.
TGGCCTCGCGGGTGCTGGCGCCCGCCGTCCCGGCGATCACCGGCACGCGCCCCCGGGCCTGCCGCACCACGATCTCGGTGACGCGCCTGCGCTCCTCCCGGTCCAGGTGGGGGAACTCGCCCGTGCCCCCCGTGGACATGATGGCGTGCACCCCGCCGTCGATCACGTAGTCCGTCACCTTCGCTAGAGCGGCCTCATCCAGCCGGTCCCCGGCGGTGAACGGCGTAACGATCGCTGGATAGACCCCGCAGAGGCCCTGGGCATCCATCGCGCTCTCTCCTGCCGATGACCTACGCCCCACCCCGCCCCGCGACCTATCAGAGGGCTGGCGGCGTGTCAAGCGCCTATCGGCGCCGGCGCCGGGCCCGCCTCCCTAGACAACCTGCGTCTGGGCGGGGTCGCCGGACGCGGCAAAAGCCCTTGACAGTGTTGGGCGGCTGGGGCAGACTTTCCCCACCCTTGGAGGCCGCCAGGGCCCGCACCGCGCGCGAATTTTTCCTTCGGGAGCGCAGTCCGAATGATCGCATGAGGAGTCCCTGGCCGACGAGCTGGCGGTGTCCCCCGCTCCCCGTGTTGTTCTTCTCCGTCCTCATCCTGGCCCTGGCCGAGACGGCCGGCGCCATCATCGGCCGCTACCGGGGGGACATCAACACCTGGCTCACCGAGGCCGTGAGCCGTCGCCCGGAGGTCCATGGTTTGACCGGCAGCCGGGACTACGACGCGGAACTCATCCCCCAGATCGTCTTCCAATCGGAGGCGGGCCTGAGCTTCTTCCACACGCACGGCGAGGGGATGGCCCTGGTCGTGCTGGCGGGGGGTACCGTCGTCTCCTCGCTGGTCGCGTCGCGCGCCGCGCGCGGGTTCCTCAACGTCCTCCTGGCCGCGGGCGTCGTGTTCCCCCTGGGCTTCCTGGCGTATGCGGGGCTCATCGTGCCCATGGGGGTGGACCCGGCCGTGGATTGGGCCGAGCGCTGGATCCTGATCCCCGCGGGATCGGCGGTGACGGCCGCGTTTGCCCTGCTGGCCCTGGCACTGGTGGTCCAGGGCGTGCGGGCCCGCGGGGCCCGGAAGGGTTCGGCCCCGGCGACGCGATGACGCACGGAGCCGCAGAGAAACCCGGCCCGGCCGCGGGCGGGGCGGTGGAATGACGGACCCGGCGGCGGAGGGCACCCTCTGGCGCCGCCCGCCGCTCCCCATGATCCTGGCCTGCGTGGCCCTCATCGGGCTGGCCGAGGCCGCGGGCGGGGCCATGGTGAAGTTCAAGTGGCCCATCGCCAACATGGCCCGGGAGTTGATGCTGCGGCGGCCGGCCGTGCACGGCCTGGTGGGCGTGCGCGAGGTGGACGAAGAGGTGCTGGACAAGCTGAAACAGGCCATCGATGCGCAGCTTCGACTCTTCCACCTGCACGCAGAGGGGATGGGGCTGGTGATCCTCACGGGGGCGATGATCGTGGCCACCGTGGTGCCGGCCTCGCCGCTCCAGCGCTGGCTCTACTGGTTGCTGGGGCTCGGCGCCCTGTATCCCCTGGGCTACCTGGCGGCCCCGGCCTTCATCATTCCCCTGGGCCTGGAGCGCGGGAAGCGGGTGGCCGAGGTCCTGTTCTGGATCCCCTTCGGCGGGGCCGTGATCGTGGCCATGTGGGTCCTGACCGGATGGCTGGCCCGGGAGATGTGGCGGCGGCATCGGACGCCGCTGAGGCCGGCCGGCGACGATGGAGAGGCGGGGGCCAGGTGAGGCGCGCCTTCGCGGCGGGCGCGCTGGCCTGTGCCGTGGCGCTGGGCGCCGCGGGCACGGGCGAGGCGCACCACCTGGGGGTGTACGTCCCCAAGGACGACGAGATCACGGCCAGCTTCAAGCGGATGAAGGTCTTCCTGGAGCACGGGCGCGCGGACCTGCTCCGGGGGGAGTTCGCGCAGGACCGGTGGGTGCAGCGCCGCATGGCCGAGGTGGATGCCCGGTACCAGGCCGGCCTCGTGGCGGACATGGAACGGGCCCTCGCCGCCGGCAGCATCCCGGACGCGGAACGGACCCTCGTGCGGTTCTTCTGCTTCGTCTCCCGGGAAAAAGTCCAGGAGGCCCTGGATCGGCTGGCCAGGGCGGACCTCTCCACGGGTCAGAAGGAGGACCAGGGCCTCAAGCTGCTGGGGGCGGCCTGGCGGTATTACAATCTGGTGGACTTCCGCGTGGGGAACTTGGCGCCACCGGTTTCCACCGCGGCCAAGGTGGCCTTCGAGGAAGGGGAGTTCTACCTGGGGGCCAGCTCCAAGGGCGCCCAGGCCTACGACGAGGCCAAGGCCCGGGAGGCCCTGGTCAAATTCCGCGACCTCATGACGGATTTCCTGGGCGCCACAGGCCCGGCCAAAGCGGAGGCCCAGCGGCCTTGACGTGCCGCCGGCCCCGGACGGTGGGGTGGCGAGGGGAAGCGGTGCGGGCCCCCTGACGGCAGGGGGCCTTTCACCCGTTGGGCGAGCGGTGTGCCGGCCGCCGCGCAGGGTGGCGCGGCGGAGGCATCAACAGAAAGGAGTCGACACGATGCGACGAGGACTGTTCGGGACCGTGGCGGTGCTGGCGGCCCTGCTGCCGGCGGCGCCGTCCTTCGCCCAGACCATCAAGATCGGGGACATCGGGTCCAAGACCGGCGTGTACGAGGGCTACGGCCGCTACCAGACGTGGGCCGTGGGCATGGCGGTGGAGGAGATCAACGCCAAGGGCGGCGTCCTGGGGAAGAAACTGGAGATCGTGAGCGAGGACGACCAGACCGCCCCCGCCCCCGCCCGCCTCAAGACCGAGAAGCTGATCCTGCAGGACAAGGTGAACCTCATCGTGGGGGCGGTGGGGAGCGGCTCCACCCTGGCCATGATGGACGTGGTGAAGAAGTACGCCCAGCAGTACAACGTGATCCACTGGAACGCCATCTCGTGCGCCGAGTTCATGCGCACCAAGAACTTCCACCCCTACTACTTCAACAACCAGCCCGATTCCCGCTACCAGGCCAACGGGCTGGCCGGGTACATCCTGAAGAACATGGGCCAGAAGGTGTACATCTTCTACGTGGACTACGCCATGGGCCAGTCCGACGCCCGGCAGTTCAAGGTGGCCATGGAGAAGCTGGGCGGCGAGATCGTGGGGGTCGCCGGCGCCCCCCTGGACACCAAGGACTTCACCCCCTGGTTCGGCCAGATCGAGGCGGCCAAGCCCGAGGTGCTGTTCCTGGCCTTTGCCGGCAACGACTCGCTGCGCCTCATGCAGCAGCTCCACCAGTTCGGGATGACCAAGAAGTACAAGCTGGCCGGGATCGACTGCTTCCTGCTCCAGCAGGACCTGCCGCAGCTCGCCGAGCCCATGGAGGGGTTCGTCCAGATGAACCACTTCTCGCCCTACAACCCCGACCCGGGCATGCAGGCCTTCAACAAGAAGTTCCGGGCCTACACCAAGAAGGTGACCGGGAAGGAGATCGACGGCAACATCTCCATGGGGGCGTACGACGGCGTGTACTTCTGGGCCAATGCCGTGAACAAGGTGGGGACCCTCGAGGTGGATAAGGTGGTCAAGGCCATGGAGGGCTCCTGCATCGAGAACGGAAAGCAGGGCCGCGCCTGTATCCGGCCCGAGGACCACCAGGTGATGTACGACATCGACATCTACAAGATCTCGAAGGGGAGGAACGAGCCCATCGCCCGGCTGAAGGCGACGGATATCGCCGGTGAGCCGATGGTGGGCAAGGATCCCATCCCCGGCTTCACCTGGGACCTGAAGAAGAAGTAACGACCGGACGCTGGCGATGATGGAGGGGGCGCCGGTGCTCGGCGCGGGCGCCGGCGCCCCCTCTGCGTTCTCGGGCTCGGGCCAGAAGGGCCGGACGGCGCCATGGAACTCCTGAACCCCCACGTCCTGCTTCCTCAAATCATGCACGGCATCGTCTTCGGGGCGGCCCTCGGGCTCCTGGCCATGGGCCTCACCGTGGTGTTCGGCCTGCTGGGCGTGATGAACTTCGCCCACGGCGAGCTGCTGCTGTGGGGGGCGTACCTGTCGTTCAGCGTGCTGGCCTTCACCCACAGCTACTGGGTGGCCCTGCTGGTGGCGCCCTTCGGTGTGGCCATCATGGGCGGGGTCATGGAGGTCTCCACCCTGAGACCGCTCTACAAGCGGGAGCCGCTCCACGGCCTCATCCTCACGTTCGGCCTGGCCATGGCGCTGCGCGAACTGGTCCGTCCCATCTGGGGCAAGGACACCCTGGTCATCAAGCCGAACCAGATCCCGGCCTTGATCCAAGGCTCGGTGCCGCTGCTGGGCATGACCTATCCGCGCTACCGTCTCTTCCTCCTGGCCTTCAGCATCCTGGTCATGGTGGCCCTGTGGGCGTTCTTCACCCGGACGCGGGCCGGCATCATGGTGCGGGCCGCCGTGCAGGACAGCGAGATGCTGGACGCCCTGGGGGTGGCCGTGCCGCGCCTCCTCACCCTCACCTTCGCCGCCAGCGCCGGCCTGGCGGCCGTGGCCGGCGTGCTCCTGGCCCCCATGTTCACCGTGTACCCGACCATGGGGGCCGAGATGATCCTGCTGGCGTTCATCGTGGTCATCCTGGGCGGCATGGGGAGCATCGGGGGTTCCGTGGTGGCGGCCCTCCTCATCGGCGTCGCCCAGAGCCTGCTGGCGTTGAAGTTCAACCCGCAGCGCGCCTCCATCCTGATCTTCGCCATGATGATCCTGGTGCTGATCTGGCGCCCCCGGGGGCTCTTCGGCAAGGAGGGGGTGCTGGAATGATGGCGACCCTGCGGGCATGGCCGTTCTGGGCCTGCGCCGCCGGCCTGGCCCTCCTGCCCTTGATCTCCGGCCCGTTCTACACCTACCTGTGGGTGACCTGCCTGATCTTCGGCATCCTGGCCATGGGCCTGGACATCCTGATGGGCTATACGGGCCAGGTCAGTTTCGGCCACGCGGCCTTCTTCGGCCTGGGCGCGTACAGCACCGCGGTGATGATCCAGTTCTACAAGATCCAGTCGCTCTGGGTGAGCCTCCTGGTGATGGCCGTGGTGGTGGGGGCCTACGCCCTCATCGTGAGCTACTTCGCCACCACCCGCCGCGGCATCTATTTCGCGTTGCTCACCCTGATCTTCGCCGAGGTCGTCCACCGGATCTTCTTCTACACCTATGCCTTCGGCGCCTCGGACGGGATCCAGGGCCTGGACCCGGTGACGATCCTCCCCGGCGTGCCCGTGGACACCCCCACGAAGATCTACTACGTGGTGCTGGCGGCCCTCCTGGTATGCTACCTGGCCGCCTCGGTCCTGGTGCGGTCGCACTTCGGGCGCGTCCTGGCGGCCATCCGGGAGAACGAGGACCGGGCCCGGTTCCTGGGCTACAATGTGCGCCGGTACAAGATGGTGGCCTGCGTCGTCTCCGCCCTGATCGCCGGGGTGGCCGGGGCGCTCTACCCGGCCCGCGCCGGCTTCGCCACGCCGGACCTGTTGATGTGGACCCTCTCGGGCGAGGCCATCGTGATGGTGATGTTGGGAGGGGCGGGGACCCTGGTGGGGCCCATCCTGGGCGGGGCCTTCTTCACCATCCTGGTGGAGAAGGTCAGCAGCGTGTGGGACTACTACTTCATTGCCGTCGGCCTTGTCCTGGCGGCGGTCGTCCTCTTCATGCCCAAGGGGCTCTTCGGACTGGTCGCCCGGTGGACGCGCCGGCGGGAGGCCCCCGGCGCGGCCGGGATCCGCGTGCCGGCGGGGGCGGCGGCCGAGGTTCGCCGGGACCCCGCCGCCCGAGCGGGACGGCGGACGTAACCCCGGGATCCGGCGACCCATGCCAGGCGACATCATCCTCGAGACGCAAAACCTGAGCAGGGACTTCGGCGCGCTGCGCGCCCTGGGCCATGTGGACCTGCAGGTGCCCCGGGGGCGGGTGCATTCCGTCATCGGGCCCAACGGGGCGGGGAAGACGACCTTCTTCAACGTGGTCACGGGGATGTACGCCCCCACGGCGGGCCGGGTGATCTTCAAGGGGGAGGACATCACGGGCGTCCCGCCCGAGGCCATCAACTGGAAGGGGATCGCCAAGACGTTTCAGATCACCCAGATCTTCCGCGAGCTGACGGTGCTGGAGAACGTCCAGATCGCCTGCCAGTCACGCCTGCCGGAGACGGGGAAGCTGCGGTCCCTCTGGGCCGCCCCGGACGTGCGGGACCGGGCCGCGGACCTGCTCAAGTTCTTCCGCCTGGACGGCCGGCTGGACGAGCACGCGGGCAACCTCTCCCACGGCGAGCAGCGGTTCCTGGATATCTGTCTGGCCCTGGCCACGGAGCCGGAACTCCTCCTGTTGGACGAGCCGACGGCCGGCATGACCCCGTCGGAGACCCGCGAGGCCGTGGACCTCATCATGCAGGTGGCGCGGCGGCGGGGGCTTACCCTGCTCCTCATCGAACACGACATGAGCGTGGTGATGGGCATCTCGGACCGGGTCACGGTGCTGCACCAGGGCCTGAAGATCGCGGAGGGGACGCCGGACGAGGTGCGGGCCGATCCGAAGGTGGTGGAGGCCTACCTGGGCGGCGAGCTGTAGCAGGCCGCTGGAAAAGGGCCGACATCTCTCCCCGCCGCCTCGGCGGCGGGTGCGGCGTTGGCGCGCTCGGGCGCTCCCTGCGACGTACCCGGCGTACGCCTCGGTCGGCCCTCCGCGGGCCGCCTTGCATCTGGTTTGAGCGGCCCGCGGGGTCCGCTTCTTAGGGAGCTTGTTGCGTGTTGAAGCTGACGGGCGTCCATGCGTACTACGGCCCCAGCCACGTGCTGCAGGGGGTCTCCCTGGAGGTGAAGGAGGGGGAGATCGTGGCCTTGCTGGGGCGCAACGGCATGGGGAAGACCACCACCCTGAAGACCGTCATGGGGTTCGTGCGCCCGCAGGGCGGCGCCGTGGAGCTGCACGGCCGCCCCATCGGTGGCCTGCGGCCCCACCAGGTGGCGTGCCTGGGGATCGGCTACGTGCCGGAGAACCGGCGCATCTTCCCCGGCCTCACGGTGCGGGAGAACCTGGAGCTGGGCCTCAGCAACGCAGACCGGATCACGGACGCGCTGCGCCGCAGGAACCTGGAACGGGTCTATCACCATTTCCCCATCCTGCGGGAGCGGGCCGGCCTGCAAGGCCGGAACCTGAGCGGCGGCCAGCAGCAGATGCTCGCCATCGCCCGGGCCATGATGGGGGAGACGAGGCTGATCCTCATGGACGAGCCGACGCAGGGGCTGGCGCCCGCCTTGGTGCGCGAGATCCGAGACATCATCCGGGAGCTGAAGGGCATGGGGATCACGGTGTTCCTGGTGGAGCAGAACGCCCGGGTGGCGTTGAACGTGGCGGACCGCGGCTATATCATGGAAAAGGGCCAGGTGGTGTTCGAGGGCCCCGCCGAGGCGCTGCGGGCCAGCGACCTGGCGCGGGAGAAGCTGGGGGTCTGACCCATTGCGGAATGCGGATTGCGGAATGCGGATTGGGGGGATGGCCTGGCGGGCCGCCCTCCCGCTGTGCTGGCTGGCGATGGTCGCGCCGGCTTGGCCAGCCGAGCGGCCGCCGGACGTCTTCGAACGGTTTGGCGTGGCGGAGTTCGCCGAGGGGCAGCGGGCCCCCGCCTTCGCCCTCAAGGACCTGGCTGGCCGCACGGTGACGCTGGAACAGTTCCAGGGCAAGCTGGTGGTGGTGAACTTTTGGGCCACCTGGTGCGAGCCGTGCGAGTGGGAGATGCCCTCCATGGAGGCGTTCGCCCGGCGCTACCGGGGGAGGCCGGTGGTCCTCCTGGCGGTCTCCGTGGACACGGGCGCGTCGGACATCATCGTGCGCCCCTACGTGCAGGGGAAGGGGCTCAGCTTCCCGGTCCTCCTGGATTCCACCCTGCGCACCTCGCGGGCCTATCGGGTGCGCGGCCTCCCCACCACCTTCTTCGTGGGCCCCGGCGGGCAATTCATCGGCCAGGCCCAAGGCCCGCGCGATTGGACCACCAGCCAGGCCACGGCGCTGGTGGACCACCTGCTGGCCCGCGTGCGATGAGCGGGGCCCCTCATTGCGGATTGCGGAATGGGAGGAGGGGCGTGGGGCCATTGCGGAATGCGGATTGCGGAATGCGGATTGCGGATTGAGCGGCAGGGCACCATTCCGGATTGCGAGCTGCGGGGTGAGGGGGAAGAGGGATGTCGCGGGACCTGGGAGGGGAGCTGCCCGAGGCCGTGCGCGCGCGGCTGGGCGGCCGGGACGTGCGGGCCCTCATGGGGCGCGCGCACCTGGTGGTGACGGTGGATGCCCAGGGGCGCCCCCACCCGGCCATGCTCTCGTATGGGGAGCTGCTGGCCACCGGACCGCGCGAGATCCGCGTGGCCACGTACAAGAGCAGCGGCACCGCCCAGAACATGCGGTGGAGCGGCCACTTCACCCTCTGCCTCGTGGATGCGGGCATGGCCTGCTACGTGAAGGGACGGGCCGAGGAGCTGCCGCCCATGGCCGACTTCCCCAAGCTGGCCCGCTTCCGGGTGGCGGTGGAGCAAGTGCTGGAGGACTACAGCCAGGCGGACATCGAGGGGGAGGCCCGCATCCTCGGGGGCATCACCTTCACGGCGGGGGCGGCCACGGAGCAGTGGCTCCTGGACTGGGAGCGGCTCCTCCAGGCCCTGGCCGCGCCCTAGACGCCGGTTCCCTGTTCCCCGTTCCCGGTTCCCGATTCGAAAGGAGCAGGGAAGGGAGCTG